>CAYUAK010000129.1:0-34308 GCA_964442765.1 uncultured Tannerella sp.
CCTTGATAAGCGATTGATGAAATTATTTATAGAGGTTGTTCGTGTCGTTGCTGATATATTGAATGTAGATGTCGATGATTTATTCAAAAGGGTATTAAACAAACCGGAAGCAGAAGACCTTTTATTTCGTTTCGGGGAAAACTTACTGAATGAAACAGGTTAATTAAAAATAATTTGAAGTGTTAAATTACTTATATGCAAACATATACGATGTTAACGATGATTGCTATATCATAATATCAATGGGTTATTTTGAAGTGCGAAACATTAGATATTAAATATCGGATAACCCAACCTCATGTTGATTGCGTTGTAACCTCTAACCCTGTAAACGTTCACAATATGCTTGAAGTTCCAACTCACTAATATATCAGCTGTGAGCGGTTGCTGTGGCATTGTGTAAACAATCGTCAAAACTTGTCTTACCAACAACATTTTCATTTACGTACGTTGTCGCCAAATTCAGAATTTCTGGAGTAATGTCTACCTTTTCTTTTAATATGCTCGGGAAATTCTCAAAAAATGTCCTTACTTTTATTGGCGCTTTTATCAACTCGTTTTCGCGGCATTGCCTACAACTCCGAAATATGCGTATTGTTTAGCTCGAGAAATGACGAGGTTTGTCAGCGAAAAAACGTCGAAAAAATGATGATTGTTAATTAATTAACGAATTTCTTGATTCTTTTTCCCGCTTCCAATAGACAGTTTTGCCCAGCATGGAAACACCCCAATAGCCTCTTACGCGAAGACGACCATCTTTTTCGAAACGCATATAAGTCTTATATTTCCCGCTTCTGCCGGGATAAATGATGCTTCCGTTTTGCCATTCATTTTCTTTGGCATTGAAAGTCATTTCTTTCAAGAACACAAGACCCTCATATTCTTTTCCTTCTTTCTTTTCTACCCAATTCACTTTCCCTTCATAAACGCCATTTCCGGCATTATAAATATAAACTTGAGAAATAGCGCCCGAAAAAGGGTCTTCAGTAAGGTAATAGCCCACAATATCATCCGGATGATTTTGGGCAAAACATACACTTTTGACACTGAGTAAAACGATAAAAAATAACTTTTTCATACTATTTTTTATATAAAAAAAACAAATGCAACTCTCCGGCGGTTCATAGAGCGGGCAGAGAGGTTGAAAACAGACAGGGTCTTTCCCGTATCCACCGCAAAGGTAGTTCTTTTTGACGTATTTCAAAAATGAGTCCACTCCGAAAAGTCAAAATACTCTACCACAAAGAATACAAAGGGAATTCACAAAGAACACAAAACCTATAATACAGTTTTTTTCTTTGTGATCTTTGTGCGAACCTTTGTGGTCTATAACACTTTTGGGAGTGGACTCTTATTTAATGCTTGAATAATTCCTCAAAACCTGATTGACAGGCCGCCATTGACATAGGTAAAGCCATATCCGCCTTCTATAAAAAGGCTGAGATAATCTGTCAGGCTATAGCGTGCGCCAACAAAAATGTTAAATGTGGCCTCACCTCCCGGTTCCATTGAGGTAGTATAATCGGAATTATACCAATTTGAAGAGGTTCTCGAAAATCGATTATATCCACCCATAACGCCGGCATAACCATCAAACTTTTCTAATAGGCTGTAATACAGGGTAACACGGATACCTGCCACAAAGTCTTTGGATTCATTTTCAAATAAGGTATCACCATATCCCTTTGCGTATGAATAACCTAATTGGATGCCTGCTCCTAAAGACCCTTTTTCGTTGAACAAAGGAAGCGGTAAGCTACGTTCATATATCAGCGAAAAAGCCGGCCATATAGAAGTATAGCCGAAGTCGCTGTATTGCATACCGGGGAAACCGATTCCGATGCTTGCCGAATTGTATCGTCCTTTGTGCTTAGCATTCGTTTGGGCTCCTGATTTTTCCATTCGAGAAGTATTCGTTTTACCCGAAGCCCCTGATGGTTCATTTCGGGATGCCGCTGCTCTATCGGAAGTAGCCGTCAGTTCGTTAGATTTGACCTTAGCCAAAGAATAACCTTGTGATGCGCTTTGTTGATACCATTTCTTGGCCTCGCGGACGTTTTGTCTGACGCCGATACCCTTGCTATAAATCTCTCCCATGTAAAACTGAGCTTCCGCATTACGTTTGTTAGCAAGCGGCGTCGTCAGCCGGTACAACTCGTCCGGTGTCTGAGGCTCAATTTTGGCCTCATAGAGCAATCGAACTAACTTAAGCCGACACTCTACATCCTGCTCCATACACATCCTATACATCACAGCCGCTCCGCTGTAATTTTCTCTCGACGCCATTTCGTCACCGTTCACTTTTTCATTTTGTGCTAATGCTATCGAACAGATAGCGATACCAATGAATAACAAATTTAACTTTTTCATATTTTTTATAAAATTATTTCTACCAACCTTTTCTCCCTAAAGGGATTATGAAATTTTTGTTTATAATAAAACATCCCCTTGCCTGTCGGTAGACAGAGCTTCAAAGGGGGATTGGAACCTACATATTAATATCCTGTCAATCGCTCTAAGCCGGTTGCTACTTTTTTGAGTGAGGTATCGAAGACGACCCATCCTTTTTCATTTTTTAAGGCATAATAACCGTTTTTCAATCGTCCGGATACCTGACTGTAGATAGCCGGTTCAACCTCATAACCCTCGCTGTCGATGATACCCCAACGGTAGTCCGACTTCCGCTGGACGACCATGTACGAAGCGCCTAACATCAGTTTGCCGACAAAATCATATGACGCTAACCGTTCTTGCTTTTTACGTTCTTTTTCTTCTGCTTCCTGTTTGGTTTTTTGAACTTCCGCTTGTGCTGTCAGAGTAATTATTTCCATTTCGCAAATCCCAATAAGCTCTTTGACAGCGGTCTGTCGTTTCCGGTCGGCGTTCTTAACAGCTATGGATAATGCTTTTTCGTATCCTGCTTTGGCGGTTTGGAAGTCTCGCTTATCGTAAGAGCTTTTAGCGCTTCTCACCATCCGGTCATAATCAGCTATCCAGGCAGGGGGTAAGTCGGGGGCCGTTGATATAGAATCAAGCGTAGCTACAACTTCGGGTTCAATAATTTCAATTGTCGTCTGTTCGCTTTCAATAAGTTCGATATCAGGTTGTTGTTCGTTCAAATCAATATCTATCGTTAATTGGTTTTCTATCTTTGGTTCAACGAATGGAGGGCTATAATCTCTTGCCGTAAAACGCTGTATGATAAGGAAAAACAGAAGCACTCCTATTAAACATCCGGTTATTAACCCCATCTTTTTCATATTTAGACGTTTTGGTAATGTATCCGGTGTTTTTTCTTCCTTACTAATATTGACGGGTACTGTTTCCTCGATAGCTATGACCTCATTTTGATTTTTTGACTCGAAGGCTATTTTTTCATTTTTAAGACGCTGCTCTGTCCAAGCCACAATTTGTTGTGCTACGGGTCTGTCCCAAGGCTCTTTTTGCAGACAGCGGGCGATGATTTCGCGCAATTCGTCCGACCACTGTCCTGGGATATTTGGGATTTCTGCGCCGCTTTTCTGTATCAACCCGCCATGTTCGCCAAAAGGCAACTCGCCGGTTAGCAGTTCGAAGATTGTTGTTCCTATCGCCCATACATCGCTGGCTTTAATGGGCATATTGTCTTTGCTAAACCTTTCGGGGGGCATATAGGCCATAGTGCCGCTCGACGCTACGGTTTTCATACTTCTGCGTAGCGTACTGCGCACTTTTGCACTGATGCCGAAGTCGGTAATCTGGTAGTTGCCAAGCGGGTCTCTCAGCAGGTTGTCAGGTTTGATATCCTGATGAATGATAGGCGGTTCCTGCTGATGGAGATAAGATAGTCCCGCCGCCATGTCATGCAGGATGCGCCAGGCTTCCTCTTCGCTCGTCTGCCCGACAAGTTTGGCCGCTGAACCATACTCGCAGTAAGGCATCAGTAGATAGGGTGAGCGATTGCATACGTCAAAATGGGAAGGGCGCAAGAGGTGGGTATGATTGAGGTCGAACACTAACTCAAACTCATTACTGAAAATCTGTACGCCATCGTCGTCTAATCCCTTATCGGGCGCATAGACTTTCAAGGCCATCTTTTTGTTCCCGACTTTGATGTCTTCAACCAACCAGACCTCCGAAAAACCTCCGCATCCTAATAGTTTTCTCAGCCGATAGCGGTTGTCAAATAACAGGTTCTCTTGCAAATACATAGTTTGTGTTTTTAAAACTCAGTGAAACTCTGTGTTCTCTGTGCCTCTGTGTTGAAAAAGTCCAAAATGTGTGGAATTTCAAAATGAGGAAACCACCGTCCATCACTGCCGACATAATGCCCCAAGGCAAAAGCGATTATTATCAACAGAATAACGACGGCAATGACAAGCGCTGCCGGTATACGTTTCCGGCTTTCTGTTGTAACAGCAGGCATTTGCGGTACATCCGGCGCTTTTTGAACGTTTATAGCGCCTGAGATGACGCGACAAAGCGCTATCGTCACGTTATCATCCCATCCGGCTTTTTCGGTTGCTGTCCATAGCGCATTGCGACAGTTCTCTAATGTTCCTGCATTATCGGCAAGGATAGCTTCAATTTCGCGGTCATGCAAAACGCCATGCAGTCCGTCGCTGCACAACAGGATGACATCGCTATTACAGAGTGGAAAGCTACTTACATCGGGACGGGCTAACTGGCGGGGGTCGCCTAAGCTGCGGGTGATGATGTTACCGTCGGGATGGTCGAAGGCTAACGCTTCTGATAACTTCCCACTATCGACTAACTCCTGCACATACGAATGGTCACGTGACAGTCGTTCCAACCCGAAGGCAGGATTATACCGGTAGGCACGGCTGTCACCGCACCAACCGATATAAATATTTTCTCCGATTAGCCATGCCAATACGATGGTGCTACCCATCCCTGCCAACTCGCTGTTTTGCTGTCCGGCTTCTTTTATCTTTGCGTCGGCGGTTATGATAGCTTCGCGGATAAACTGTTCAATAGCTTTGTGTGAGCTAAGTACCTGCGACGTCAGCCGGTCGGCTGAGAACCATTCTCTGATAGTTTTAACTGCCAGGTCGGAAGCTACCTCGCCGGCGTTCATCCCGCCCATTCCATCACAAACAACCATCAACGAGCCTTTCTCGCTTAGCGTCCCTTCCTTGTCGGTGAGGAAACCCCATAACTCGCCGCCGAGGTCGTCGGTGAGTTGAAAATTGTCTTCGTTGTTAGGACGTCCTGCTGCCTCACAACGGGCTGCCATCGTAAATTTTATTTCGGACATAGATGATAATTATGAATTGTGAGTAATTAAAAAAAACATCCCCCTGACCCCCTTCAAAGGGAGAAAGCTGTAACATCCCCCTGACCCCCTTCAAAGGGGAATTTTTTAAAGTACTGCCGAGATGGGTACGATACGGCCTTTGGCAAAGGTGCTGCCTGACATAACGCCAACTATCTGATATTCGCCTTCATTCTTTACCACGACAGGGCCGCCGGCATTGCCGCGCTCCGTATTGTCGTTTGAAACCATGATGGTACCGTTGATATCCAACCCTTGCTTGGCAACGTTACATGTCGAGTAGATAGGCGTTATCTGCAGGCTCTCGGCGCCTCTGCCATACGGGAAGCCTAATACTTCAAGTTCAGCCCCTATCTGAAGGTTAGTTGATAGCGGTTTGTTAAACGGGAAACCCTGTGTCTCGTGCGAGGGATAAACAGCCCAGTCGGTATCGTCTACATTGGCTTTTCTTACGACGACCCTGGTATGCCCCTTGCGAATGCTCTCAACCTTGTCGGTTGTGCGATTGATCTTGGCATGTTCGCTGCTAAACGAAAACCGCTTGCCGGAACTCGAAATAGCCGTAAAAAAGCATACAACAGAGCCTCCATTATTGGCGACGATATTGTAATCAATCAAGTCGTGTGGCGACTTTATCACCTCGTAGTAATACCACGGTTCTAATACATGACGTGCAGTAACAAACTGACCGTTACTCATCATAAAACCGGTGCCAATGACCTGCGGTACACGTTCATCTATCACTTTTTTAGCTCCATTGCGGTAGGTTAATACGGTCTTTTCTAATGTGATAGCAAAGACGTAAGGGCTGTACATGTTGATATCGCCGGCTGAGGTGATACCTCTTCCGCTCACATTTTCTTCTGCCGATGCTGTGGCAACGGTTGTCCTGTTTCTACCGGCCGGCGAGGCGTTGTCCCTGTCGGATGCTGATACCATAGAGTTAACCTCATTTAGCCTCTTTTGCATGTCGCTCATCTCTCTTCTGTAGGCATTCGACTGTTCATTGTTTTTGACCAACTGATTGGCTAAGGCTTCTGCTTCTGTTCGATAGGTCTCCATTTCGGCTTTGTTTTGATCGACAGCGCCCGATAAGGCTTCGGCCTTTTTGCTGTTCTCATCTAAAGCGGTCGCTAACTCAATGTTCTTAGCTAACAGTTTCTCCTGTTTTTGCCAGGAATAATAGCTCCATCCAACAAATGCTAACAGTAACAAGCATAAGGCTGCTCCCATCATACGTATCGCTTGTTTATAAGGCCGTAACGCCTGCTGGCGGAAAAGACTCAGACGACGTGACAGTCCGATAGTGCCTACCGTCGAGCGGTTACCGCCTGGGATGATAAACCCAAGTTTAGGTCCGCCTACCGACAGTTGAATCTCATCGCCGTTCTGCAGATACCATTCTTTTTTTACCGTCACCCCATTGAGAAAAGTGGGGTTGGTGTCCGAGAGCTGAACCAATTTCCATTTGTCGCCTTCCCGGATGATAGCCGCATGACGACGGCTTACCGTTGTGAACGATTCGTCGAAACGAACCTGACACTTCGCATCGCGACCGAGTTCGATACGGTCGACAATAATCTCCTGTGATTCGCCGGCTTTATGAAACCGTGAATTGATTTTGTGTTCGAGAATAAAATACTGCTTTCCCGAACCCCTGAACAGTGAGCCTAATCCTGACCCAACTGATCCTGAAAATGAATTTTTGTAAGGTTGTGTTACACGTGCCATAATTTTAACTTTTATTTATTTGATTATTCTGATTTACTTGATTATTTTTTTTTGATAATTAAAGTCTTCTTACTCAACTCTTAATTCTTAATTGCTTCCACTTCGTGAAAGCGAACTTCGTTTCTTAATTGCTTCCACTTCGTGAAAGCGAACTTCGTTTCTTAATTCTTAACTCTTAATTCTTAATTGCTTCCACTTCGTGAAAGCGAACTTCGTTTCTTAATTCTTAATTCTCAACTCTTAATTGCTTCCACTTCGTGAAAGCGAACTTCGTTTCTTAATTCTCAACTCTTAATTCTTAATTCTTAATTCTTAATTCTTAACTCTTAATTGCTTCCACTTCGTGAAAGCGAACTTCGTTTCTTAATTCTTAATTCTCAACTCTTAATTCTTAATTCTTAATTCTTAATTCTCAATTCCCTTCTACCCGCAGTTTTACGTCGCCTATTGAGATGATGTCACCCGGACGAAAAGGAATGCCTTCGGGGGGCGCTTCGGTTGAGTTGACAAAGGTGCCGTTAAGCGACTGTTTCCATCCGCCGATTGCGCTTTTGTCCCATTGTCCGTCGCGGATAAACCATTGATTATCGGTTCCCCGCTCTATCGTACAATGTTTTCGTGAGATAAAACTGCTGAGGTTCTCGGTTATTGTTAGGATATTATCCGCTAAAGGGCTGTTACAGCCTACGGTTATCACCCTGCTTTTCCCGCGTAACAACTCATTCAGTTTATACGTCTTGTCATATTCTTCGCCTTGCATGATACGTAGCAAAAGTCCGTCTATAGCGCTATATTGAAAGCTATTATCCGTGTTTTCTCGGGCAAGGCAGGCGCTTGGAGGCATAAACGACAGAACCATTTCCACCGTTTGCAGTCGTTCTTTGAAATCGCTTTTCAGACAGCCGGTTATCACCCGGTCGAATTTTCGTCCAACCGGATGATCGGTTAAACTTTGTCGGTCCCAATTTTCCTCCCTGACATTTCGGATGTATAATACCATGTCATTCTGGTCGTTCAGTTTACCGAATGGATAATAGCCGATTATCAACTGATACATCATCACGCCAAAGGCAAAAATGTCGGTAGTAGGCAGCACAGTCACCTCTCTGTTTTTTGGTTTGGCCTGCTCCGGCGACATATACGCGACTGTTCCTGCAATTTCTGTAGGGCGTCCAAACAAGTCGGTCACGGTAATTCTTTTTTTTCGGTCACCGGAGATGCCGAAGTCGGTCAGCGCCGCCGTTCCATCCGCTTTTATCAGCACATTTTCAGGTTTTAAGTCACGATGTACCTTGCCGTGACAATGTAAATCTTTCAAACCGAAAAGTATTTCCTTTCCTGTCTTTACTAAATCGACGTTCCTTTGCTTTTGTACAGACTGCCATAAGTCACCGTTAGGAAAATATTCCATGACGATATACGGATTGCCCTTTATAAAGCCACAGTCGAAAGAACGCGCCAAATAATTACTGCGAATCAGTCCTGTCTCATATTCCATCCGGAAGCGCTCCGTCATGGTTTGTCGCTGCTGCTGAGGTAGTTCCCAATATTTGAATAGCTTCAATGCAAAACGTTGGCCGGTCGCTCGGTCGTTCACTTTGAACACTTTACCGAATGCTCCTTCGCCTAACAAGTTTTCAACCCTATACCTTTCGCTGATATAGTCGCCGCCCTTGATATCGCATCTTTCTGCTATTTCGCTCATAACCTACCCCCTCGGTATCTCCATGAAAATAAGTTTTGTCTCTCCTATACGAATGACATCTAAATTTTTCAATTCGCCTTCGTCGGTCAATACCTCGTTGATAAATGTGCCGTTGCTCGACTGTTCGTCCTTGAATTTGAACTTACAGTCGACCGGTCGGAAAAGTACTGACAGATGTCTCTCTGAAATATTCGGATCGCCCTGTATACTTATCTGCAAAGCGCTATCCCTTCCAATCATGTTTTTCCCCTCATATATCGGGAAAAATTCTCCATTCGGAGCGTGGCTGTAGGTGACCAAAAACGCCACTAATTTTCTCCTGTCCTTAGAGCCGTTTTCTTTATCAGCAGGCGTCCCTTGAATGATCGTTCCACCTGCAGGCGTTTTATTGGCCTTCACTTCTATGACATTTCCGGTAAACGAATGTCCGCATACTGGGCATTCGGTATCTGACGGTCGTACCGGATATCCACACTCGCTACATCCTATCGCTGTAGCCTTAGAATTATACTCCTCCGGTACGTAAACGGTGCGGGCGCTTTCTTCTTCGCCTTTGCAACGGCTCAACGGCGCGTTACATTTCTCACACTTGACGTTCTCACCGGGATTATCCCATCCGCAATTATTACATCTCATTGTCGTTCTTTTTTAACACATTTATTGTTTGGTTGCAACCTCAGAAACATTAACCTGCGAACCGCCGGTTACCGTATGCATCGTAGAAAAAGTCAGGACGTTGTTGAGCAAAGTCCCCGAACCGCTGATACCGACATCTAATATCGTCTGTTGCGGAATATTCATGGCATTACCTGTGACCGTCGCCCTCACCGATTCATTCGAATCATCGATATTAATTAAAATAATATCGTTTTTGTTGGTTTGAGATGGCTCAATCCTGAGCGTGTAAGTGCCGGTCACCTTCTGACCCATGTATACATACTCGTAATTGGTACGATACGAACCGAGAAACGGCTTGCGAGCATCAACTTCCTCTTTTGAACAAGCGGAAAACATAACAACTGCTGCTAACGAAAAGATTAGCGCAAAAACTGATTTTAATAATTTTGGTTCCATTTTGTAAAAATTTTAAATGATTAAAGAATTTATTTGTAAAACGCCGCAAAAGTATATACGATTTTTTTCGTGATAATCAAAAAAATAGCCTGTTCCACCAAATAGCGTCCGCTGTCCACCAAATGCTATTTTTCACCTGCATGTTGAAAAGGCGTTTTTTTATTTTTCAACAAAAATCACTACCTTTGCACTCCATTTGGCCAAAATATGCATAGAATTATCATCATCGAAGACGAGTTTTCTCCCCGCCAGTTGTTGCGGGAGAAGTTAGAGCAACACTTCTCTGATATAGAGATTGTTGCTGAGTGCAAGAATGCGGAGGAGGCGCTGATTGAGGTACTACGACTACGTCCCGACCTGCTTTTCTTAGACATCCAGATGCCGGGCAAAAACGGGCTTTGGTTAACCGACGAACTGTTACAAATGAAAGCGGACACGTTTACTCCGCCCGATATCATTTTTACGACCGGCTACACCTATCCGGAATATCTGTTAAGAGCGATTGAACTGGCTGCTATTGATTATATTGTGAAGCCTGTCAGCCTGTCACGCTTAGAGAAAGCCATGACCCGTTTCTACGAAAGAGCCGGAACAACCACCGGCCTGCAAAACCTGATGGACGCCGTTCATAACGAAAAGCTGTTGAAATTTAAGAGTTATAACGGATTGTTTTTGCTCCGTCCCGACGACATCGTTTATTTCGAAGCCGACCGCGATTATGCCGTTGTTTTCTTTTCTAACGGCGCAAAAGAGGATGTTTTTGAGCGGTTAGGCGAAATAGAAAAACGCCTCCCGCCGGATATTTTTTTCCGTACAGGTAAAAGTATTATTGTCAACCGTAAATATATACGCAAGATAACCGACACAAAAGTGCAGTTAGTCACCCCCTCGGCAACCTTCCCCGTAGAGATTTCCCGCAACGCCATCCGGCAGTTGAAAGAGAAACTCGGTTGACACGTCCCGATGTCTCGTTTGGAGTCACCAAAGCGTAACTCTGTGTGGCTTCAGTTCTCTGTGCCTCTGTGTTGAGAAAAAACCGGACTGTCTCTCAGAAATAAATTCACATAAATTTTGCTAACCCCCCTGTGGATGTTTCTTTGTACAGGCTGGGAAGGTCGTGTCCGGTTTGTTTCATGGTTTGCACAACCTTATCAAAGCTGACTAAATGCTGCCCGTCGGAAACCATAGCAAACGAACAGGCGTCTAACGCCCTAACGGCTGCAAAAGCATTACGCTCTATACAAGGCACTTGCACTAATCCACCCACAGGGTCGCAGGTCAGACCTAAATGATGTTCTAACCCCATCTCAGCAGCATATTCGACTTGTGCGACCGACCCGCCAAACAGTTGGGTGGCCGCCGCTGCTGCCATCGAACAGGCGACGCCTATCTCTCCCTGACAACCCACTGAAGCGCCCGAAACGGATGCGTTGGTCTTTACAACGTTACCAACTAACCCCGCTGTTCCTAACGCCTTTATTATCTTCGAATCGCTAAACTCGTGCTTCGTGCGCAAATGATATAATACCGCCGGAAGGACACCGGATGAGCCACATGTAGGCGCTGTTACAATAACATTTCCGCTGGCGTTCTCCTCCGAAGTGGCTAAGGCGTAGGCAAAAATAAATGCGCGACTGCGTAACGAGCCGCCGTAGCTTTTCGCCTTTGTATAATAAGAAGACGCCTTCCGTTGTAGAGAGAGACCGCCCGGAATGACGCCTTCTTCTTCGATACCTCTTTCGATGCCGGCTTTCATCGTAGTCCATACCGTACTTAAAAAATCCCAGATGTATTTTCCTTCTATGTCTTCGACATACTCCCAAAAGGCTTTGCCTGTCTTTTGACACCAGCCAAGAATATCGGTCATCGTGCTCATCTCATAGATATGCTCCTGAGTGACAGACGTATGCTCATCGGCCAAATCACCGCCTCCGATACTGTATATCGTCTGGTTATCAATCGCTATTCCGGAACGAATCGCTTCAAAATTCATCCCATTTGGATGAAAAGGAAGGAAAATTTCCGGATGCCATACCACCTCAGTGGGGCTAGGTAAAAACGCCTGAACTATAGCGGCGTCCGTAAAGTGCCCTTTTCCTGTCGCCGCAAGACTTCCGTAGAGCGTTACCCGAAAAGAATCAGCATCAGGGTTCTTACTTAAAAATTGTTCGGCAGCCTTCTTAGGCCCCATCGTATGGCTGCTGGAAGGGCCATTACCGATTTTAAATAGTTTTCTTAGACTTTCCATATCGTTTTTGCCTTATAAAAAAGCGTAAAAGTAAGAAAAAAAAATGATAATTCAGTAAAACGCCTTCGATCCAAAGGCGAAGAGGTGGACAAAAATAAACCGAATAGTGTAAAATCTTCCCTGTTTCCGCCATCTTATCAGGTGAACGGCATCTTATTTAACCACAAGAACACAAATCCTTTTCAATAATATCGCACGGTAACGGCAGGGATGCCGTTGTTACATGGCGTTTTCACTTTGTGTATAATAAATGGCATTTCGTGGATGTGAGTAATCATTTGAAGGATTACCCCTTTTTTTTTGTTTCTATGAAATTTTTCGTATATACTTTTGCGGCGTTATTTAACAAAAAGATATGAGAAAGATAGTTTCTATTTTAATGCTGATTTTGACGGCAACCGGATGTACGACCGGTACATCTCAAAAAGTTATACGCGAGGTAAAGGCTAACTACCTTATCGCACAATTGAACAAGGGAAAGCATATTTACCTTGACAGTTGTATCGTTTGGGGAGATTTTGACTTCACAGTTCTCCGAAACCGCAATCGGATAGCCGGCAACCTGACACAGGTGTTTGTAAACCAATCGATTACTTTCAATCGTTGCATTTTTATGGGTAATGTCAAGGCGTTTGACACAACGAAGGGCATTAGCGCGGAGTTTGCTCATAACCTCTGTTTCACGCATTGCGACTTTCGCGGCGAAGTTGATTTCACCGAAAGCATAGTGAATGGTCATGCGTTTTTTACCGGTTCAACCTTCTGTAGGATTACTAAGTTGCAAGGCGCACATTTTAGACATAAGAAAATTTACTTTAATGAAACGCGGTTCGAGGACGAAGCCTTGTTCCAAAATGCTGTGTTTGCAGGGGATGTCAATTTTCTTCACACCGTTTTTTCTTCTTCGGCGATGTTTCAAAAAGTCGTTTCAGGGGGGCTTCTGTTCTTCGGCGATGTGCAGTTCAATGGCTATGCCGATTTTAGCTATGCGCGCGCAGTCGAATCCATTTTCAAGGAAGCCCGTTTCAACGATAGGTACGACTTCAGCAATTCAGAATTAAAAACTGAAAAATAATGTTTTACAATTATCAATTATATTATTATGAAAACTTTTATTAAAGAAAAATCGTTTCGTCAGCAGAACACATTCTTTTGTATGCTGATAGCAGTATGTTTGCTGGCTTCGTGTGCCAAGGACTCGGACGAAGCATTAGAGAAAAACGACGAAGGAGAAAACGGCACATTTCAGCATTCGCTGGGTTGGGACATGTCAAAGGAAGACAAGACGAAATATCCGCGCGACATCTCTTTCGGGTTCACCAGTTCGGGCAGCACATCAAGTCTTCCTTCCAAAGTTGACTTGACCGATAAATTGCCGCCTGTTGGTAATCAGGGTAATTATGGCACTTGTGTCACTTGGTCGGTAGGCTACGGGATGCGGTCGTATCTCAATGCAGCAAGTCGTGGTCTCACCACACAACAATTGGCCGACAAGCGAAATCAGTTCAGCCCAGCCGACCTGTGGATGTCGATGAAGGAAAAGAGCGCTAACTGTGGTGGTTCGTATTTTGAGCCGGCTTTTGATGTGCTGGTCAACCGCGGCATCGCTACCATGCAAACTGCCCCCTATAGCAGTCTGCAATGTGGCGGTTCACCGTCACAATCCTGGACAAGCGAAGCGTCAAGTTATAAAATCCTTAACTACCGGATGATAGCCGATGCAGATATGACAGTTGCCAACCTGAAATCACTTCTCTCGCAGGGACGGCTTATCTCGTTTGGTGCAAAATTAGGAGACAACTTCATGTCGTGGAACGGCAACGGCGTCCTTAGCAGCGAGACCTATAACCAGCCCAATTCGCAACATGCAAGCCATGCCATTGTCGTTGCCGGTTACGATGACAGCAAAGGCAGCCGCGGCGCTTTCCTTGTTTATAACTCTTGGGGTGAAAACTGGGGAGACCGTGGGCGTATATGGGTAGATTACAATTTTTTCCTTCAGAATTTTGTGTTTATAGCCTTTGTCGCTACACAGGACAACAATGTGAACCCTAACGACAAAAAAGAAATTGACCCGGGTAACCAGACCACCGGCGCCGACCTTGCAGCCTATAATGCTTATGACAACGCCGATAACTCCAAGCCAGGCTACAACCGGATGGTGGGATTCAATATTTACAACATGGGGAAAACAACAGTAGCCTCATCGTCCCGCTGGAGCGTCATTTATTTGTACTATAATGCCTATAACGCCAACGATTACGGAATACTTTCGCATCTTTACTTCACTAACGAAGTGACCCGTGGCCAGATTGTGCAAATGAAAGAATCCTACGTGGCGTATGCAATCAATAAGGACATCCCGGCAGGAAAAAATATCTCCGCCGTCGTTTTCGACCAACCCACGTATGATTATGTGTATATGTGGTATAACCTGCCTCGGATTACAGGTTTTTACTATTTTGTCGTGATGGCCGACCCCTTCGACTGCGTCAAAGAAAGCAATAAACAGAACAATTTTTATTTTATCACAAAAGCCAACGGGATGCCGCAATACTTCCAAAATGGAACACCTTTCGGAACGTATGCCGGCGAAGAACATGCCTTCGGTATACGTCGTTCAGAAAGTGAGATGCCTGTCCATTCGCCCGTCACACCGGACAACCCAAACGCCTATACACCCGATGAAATAGGCAATATGATTTTACGACACAAACAGTCAGGCGAACTAGACAAGAAAATACATGAATTCGACACCCAAAAGAGCATCTCAGCTATTGCCGGTGGCCAAGCTAACTAACGACCCCTATTCATCATGTAACTCCGGCATCCCCTGCCGGAGAGATTCTTATAAACTCTATCAGTTCCTCCGTCCATAGACCGACAACTGTGTGTATCGACAAAAAAACGTATCTTTGTAGCTCCAATGTGCAAAAAATTATGAAACGAAATTTTTATATTATTCTCGTATGCCTGCTGCCGACGTTGTTCACCAAATCTGGAATAGCGCAGGAAAACATTATTAAATCGGAATATAGTAGCCGGCGATATTCGGTGAGCGACGGCTTACCGGAAAACTACTGCTGGGATGTCTTTCAAGACCGCAAAGGGTTTATCTGGACAGCTACCTACAACGGCTTTGCACGTTATGACGGACAGCAATTCAAGTTGTATTGGAATGAAAAACAAACGAATGTGCAAAATGTGACCGAAAACAAAGAAGGGAATATTACCGCATTGTCCTATACCTATTATGCCGTATTAGACCCCGTCGCCGACACATTAATACTGATATTTCATCCCGAATGGAGGCTTATCCCGTATATTTCCCAAAACATGCCGACTGGTTATTTCTTTTATGAATCGACAAATTCAGACAATGTAGGGCTTTTTCAACTCTCAGATACTGGATTGGTGAAAATATGGGAGCATGAATGTTTGCAAAAAATAACAACTATGAGCAAACCGTTTTGGGATAAGGAAAATCAAACGTTTTATATTCCTGGAAAATATCAGGTTTACATCGTTAATGAAGCAACTAAGCTCATTCAAGACAGTATAGCACATCAATCTATTCTGACGATTTTTCCTTACAAGAAATCAATAGGCGCGCTCGGACGTGACGGAATCTATCGGTTTGAAAACCGAACGTTTAAACGCATTTACGAAACAACACTTGTCCCGAACCCCTCCGGATTGCAAGCCATTACCGACCGTGAAAACCGTTTACTTATACGCGATGTCGTCCATCTGTACCGTTTTGATGAGCGCAAACTCGAACTTGTTTGTGGTAATGCTGCATTTTTTAACATCCTGTTAGATACGGAAAATAATCTTTGGACTGCTACCTACGAAGGGTTGTTCAATCTTTTCAATCTGCAATTTCGAAATTTTACCTTTAAAGAGAATAATAATTTTGCGCGTACACTAATTGCCAGCAATGATAATGTCTGGGTTGGCACGTATGAAGGACATCTTTACCATTTTCGGCATGATAACATACAGGAAGTGAAAACGCCCCGAACAACCGACAGTTACTTTCAGGGTGTTGCGGCTAAAGTCGGAGACCGTTTATTTTTTCCGGGAGGTTATATCTACGGCGATGTATTACATTTCGACGGTCAGAAAGGCGCTTGGATGAATCTGCCCCATCTTGCATATTCATTTGTATTACCTCTGTCTGACAATACCGCTCTGTTAGGCAGTTATCAGGGCGTCGTCTTCTATGATTATGCAACGAGTAAAATCATTAAACAGATTCCTCATAACGAATTGTTTCTTCAACCGGCTTGCGCTACGAGAGACCAAAAAAGGAGGATTCTGATTGGTGGCTCGGCGGGCATAACGGTTATCGATAAAGATACCGTTTTTTTAATGGACAAACTTGGCGACTTGCTGGCTTGCAGAACGTTGATAACCGACCATACAGGAAAAGTCTGGGCTGCCTCTTCAAATAATAAACTCTTTTCGGTGGACGGCGATAGTGTCAAGTACGAATATACTTTCGACGACCCTATTCGCGGCATACATGTCACCAGTGATAACCTTTTGATAATATTAACACTCAAAGGCATTCATATCAAAAAGTCGGGACAGACGGAATTTATATACTATGACAGAAATAATGGTTTTACAGGCGAAAAGATTCAGATTAACCAAGTTTCAGAAGACGCAGAAGGGAATGTCTGGTTTCTATCCGATAAAATGGTCATTCGTTTCAATCCCAATGAGTTATTACAAAAAAAACCCGCTCCCAGACTGCATGTCCAGCGAAGTCGTACATCTTCCGACAATATCAACTGGAAAGAAACAGAACAAGGCAAAAGCGCCTTTGATTATCGCGAAAATAACATCCGGTTTCAATACATCGGTCTTAATTATTCGGCTGTTGAAAATGTCCGTTATCACTATCGCCTGCTTGGTTTTCAGAACGACTGGAGCGAGCCGGTTAAACTGCGTGAGGTCACCTTCAACAACTTGCTGCCGGGTAATTACGTTTTTGAACTGTTGGCTGATGCAGGGACAGACGAATCAAGGTGTGAAACCCAATCTTTTGCTTTCTCTATTTCGCCTGCCTTCTGGCAAACGACCTGGTTTTTAATCGCAAGTATAGCGTTCCTGTTGCTTTCGGGAGCAGGAATAGCGCTCGTTATTCAACAGCGTAAAAACAAGGCGCTATGGGAGAAACTTCGCGCCGAAAAAGAACTCAACGAACTGCGTATAAGCAGTATACGACTGAAGGCCATCCCCCATTTCAACGCAAATATATTAGCGGCTATCGAATACTATATCACCAACCGTTCCCGCGAGGATGTGATCCGTATCCTGGACATCTATTCCGACTTCACCTACAAGACACTGAGTGAGGTGGACAAAGCCTCCCGGCCTTTGTCTGAAGAGCTTGCCTACGTAAAAATGTATCTCGATTTGGAAAAAATACGCTTCCTTGAAAAATTCGATTTTCAAATCAAGGTAGATGAAGGGGTCAATGAAAATGTGCAACTGCCAAACATGGTCCTTCATACCTATTGCGAAAACGCTGTCAAGCACGGGCTTATGCCTTTGGATTCAGGCGGCCTGCTTACCATACAAGTATCACAACACGGTAATATCGTCAGTGTTATTGTTGAAGACAACGGGGTAGGACGCGCTCAATCCGCCAAAAACCCGCATCTGCACAGTTCCAAGCAAGGTCTATCTATTCTCAACCGACAAATTGAGATTTATAACCGCTTCAATCATTCCAAAATCAACCGGTACGTCGACGACCTCTCCGCAGGCACCCGCTTCACCATCGAAGTCCCCTTAGATTTCGCCTATTTGTAACTCCGGCATCCCTGCCGGAGAAGCAATCCGCCATCTCCCCCCGTCCCCCGTGGCGGATTAACCGTGCAAGACCTGTTTCATGTCAATAACCGGCCAGGGTTTGTAGTCTTGCCAGTCGCCGCGGGTGAAGTCGGGGATAGGAAGCGTGCATCTGTTGAGGACGGAGCGCTCGCTCAGTTCGACGATACACGACCAGGAAGCGGCGTCATACACGGTCTGGTCTAATGGATAACCGTTTCGCAGGCAATAGATTAACCGCCAGTCCATGATAAAGTCCATACCACCGTGACCGCCAACCTTACGGGCCTGGTCGCCGATGTATTTGCTTAACGGATGTTCATACTTTGAGAGAAGTTCTTTTTGGGAGCCTTCTTTTAAGAACTCATGCGAGCCGGGCTGTAAGGCTACCTTCTCATCCGGATATTTGACAGCCATACCATTCGTGCCTTGCACTAAGTGGATACGCGAATAGGGACGGGGCGAAGTGGTATCGTGCTGAACCATGATAGATTTGCCTTTGGCAGTATGGATAATGGTCGTGTTCATATCGCCTAACATATAACGCTCGGAGTGGGTTATCCTTTCATCATCTTTGAGGTTGTTTTTGGCATATAACGACAACCCGAACTGGTTGGTGGAGACCGACGAAAGATAGTCCATCCGGTCGCCCTGGTTGATCCCCATGATCTGCGCAATAGGGCCTAAGCCGTGTGTCGGGTACGGATTGCCTGTGTGGTATTTACTGTACTCTAACCGCCAGTGTTTATAGTATCCGTCGAACTTACTTTGGCGCAAGTCATGGATATAGGCCCCTTCGGTATGGATGATTTCTCCTAACACACCTTGCCGCGCCATGTTGAGGGTAGCTAGCTCGAAGAAGTCGTAACAGCAGTTTTCGAGCATCATACAGTGCAACTGTTTCTCTTCGGCTTTGTCGACTAACGCCCAGCAGTCTCTGACGGTCAGCGCAGCAGGAACTTCAACGACGGCATGTTTCCCATGGTCCATCGCATACAGCGCAATAGGTACGTGCAGTTCCCAAGGGGTAGCGTTGTAAATCAAATCAATGTCGGTGCGTTCGCACATCTTCCGCCAGTCTTCTTCGTTTGAGTAGGCGATAGCCTCTTTCCGGTTACTTTGTTTCAGGTATCTCTGCGAACTGGCTATACGTGCCGGCTGCAAATCGCATATTGCAACGATTTCGGTACCTTCAATCTGCGATAAACGCTGAACAGCGCCTCCGCCACGTCCCAAACCAACTACGCCTATACGCACTGTCGAAAGCGGCTTGCAGCGAAGCCCTAAAACCGATTTACCCTTCCGGCGAGGCGCCTCTTCCGCTTGAAGGGGGGTATTCTGAATATTAGCCGCCTGTAAATTTTTTCCTATCAATGCAGTAGCTCCTCCGGCCAAAGAAGTCTTCAGGAATTGTCTTCTGTTAAACATGATGTATTTTTTAATATGCGTTGCAAAAGTACACAAAATAATTAGAAAGCAACCTTTTTCCCCATTTTTTTTGATGGATTGGTGAAAATAATGTCCTTTCAAACTATCGCATCGGCCATTACAGCAACCGCCATTGCTATAAATCTCTAATAATTATCATTAAATAGGTGAAATATCATGGCGGAATGGGAATAGGCAACCTTCCGCCATTTCCCCCGTCCCCGTGGCGGTAACAAGTAATCAAAACGGGTATCCTATGGCTAAGTGGATGCCGATGCCGTCCCACAGGGAGGGGGTGTTAAAGTATGTTTTCTTGCCGGTGTCGTAGGGGTAGGGGAGGGCGTAGCCGATGTCGATGCGGAAGATGAGCATTTCCATGTCGTAGCGGAAGCCGATGCCTGTGCCGACGGCTATGTCGTTCAGTAGGTGCTTCAGTTGCATGGTACCGCCGGGTCGCGTTTCGTCTTTATGCATCAGCCATACATTACCGATGTCTAAAAATACAGCGAAATCTAAGTTGCCGACAAAAGGGCCGCGGTATTCTATGTTGCCTTCTATCTTCACGTCGCCGTTCTGGTCGATATAGGAATAGACGTTTTTGGCGGGGATGAAACGGCCGGGGCCGATGCTACGGATGGTAAAGGCGCGGATGCTGTTAGCGCCGCCTATATAAAAACGCTCGTTGTAAGGCGCCATCGTCGAGTTGCCGTAACTGTAAATGATGCCGCCGCCGGCACGCATGGCCAACCGCCGGTTCCTGTCTATGTACATGTTGTAGCGTAACTCGGTGGTGGCTTTCACGAACTGTGCGTAGGGGTTACTTAACAAGGCTTTATCCTTTTCGCTGAAATTCCTTCCCAATAGCGCGTAGGCGCCTGAAACGAGATTACCGGCTTCCGAAACGGTAAAGTTCCATATCGTCTTACTGCGCTCCTGTCGTACAACCGTGTTGTTCAGCGTATAAGAGTAACCGATGGAAGGGATAAACTGATCCTGCAAGCTCTGACGTAAAGATGGATTTAAGGCAACTACTTCGTCGAAAGCGGGCGTTGTTTTCTGCAGTTTGTTAAAGACTAATTTGAAGGGGGTAAACGTATGCGAGCGGATACGTACCGGATGAAAATCGTAAGATAAGCTGCCGCCCATCACCCAGGTAGCATAATAGTTGGCTCTGTTTAGCAGGCTGACATCCAAATCTAAGCGTGAGACGGCGGAGAAATCATACGCTCTTTTCCCTATTTTCGGCAATACAAGGCGCGGAAAGACGATGTCGGCTTTAACTCCTATTTCGTAATTGTTTATAAATCCTGTGTTGGTAATCGTTTTGCGTCCGGTATTCCATTCATATAGCCCGTAAGCGGAGCCTGAAAGCGTTTCGCCACCCCCAAACACGTTGTGACGTATCAGGTTAAGTGAGGCTTTAGGCCCGGCAAAATTGTTTTCATTCGCTGTGGCTCTTGCCTCAAAAACGGCATTGAAGGGGTAGTCGTAAGTGGCATTTATATGGACAAGTAAGGTATCGTTGACGGCGGAAGTGTCTTTGGGGGAATATTGGAACTCTGTAAAACGGAAGACATCTAACCTGTTAAGCGAAGTCTGCGATTCGGTTTGCCGGTTCAGATTGTATAAGTCGCCTTTTTTGAATTTAATCTGGTCGCTAATGATTTTCGGACGCACGCGCAGTTTGCCTTCGTAATAAATCATCAAACCGTTATAACTGACGCTATCGGTAGGCTGCTCGTTATCGTATCCGTTCAAATGAATAGCTATATCGCCCGTGCGCCAGGGGCGTAAGATAGCACGGGGCGAGCCGGGGCGCAACCCTACCCGAAGGCTTACCTTATTAGGCGCCAGTGTCGTGTCGGCCTGATAGACAATATATTCGGGCCGGAAGTAGTAGTATCCGTTGTTACGCATGATGGCCGAGGTGCGTTGTCTTTCTGCTTCTAACAGTTCGGCGTTAAACTGATTGCCCGGACGGATAAGGCTCTCCGCCTGGTTCAGCACAAGAACGGTGTCGGCTCTGTTTTGCAGGCGCCTCCACTCTACCGAATCTATCGTATAGGGTTCGTTCAGTTGGATGGTATACTGTATTTTGGCTTTCAGCGAATCGTTTTTATCCGGTATGATCTCATAAAAGGCTCTTCCGTTAAAATATCCGTTGTCGCGCAGTATGTTACGTACAATGGCGGTGCGTGTATCGGGGCGAACACCGGAAATTAAAACCGGCTGTGCAGCGAGCCAGTTCATCATCCACCGTCTAATAACGCCTTTCTTGTTCACATTAGCCTGGTAAACCCAGAGGCCCAAAGGAATAGGCGTCCTTGTATAGGAGCTTCCCAGAAAGGCGTTGTTAGGGGGGCAAGCCAATGTCTCGTCAATCAGGTCGAGCATCTCGTCGCCGACAGGAACGCTGTCAATATCAACGATGTTTATACTTTTTATACCGGTATACAACACCTCGTCTGCCGGAAGATTCTTGGTCGTCGAGCAGGAAAAGGCCATCATTAATCCTAACAATGCCTGAGACAGGTTTGCAATACAGGACTTGGACATTTATTTATTTCATCGGCTTTGACGAGGCAAAGGTAAATAATTATTTTCCTTTTTCAAAACTTTCAATAGTTTCCCGTTTACGGATGGCGAACAGGTCTTTCAGGTTGATTAGTTTTTTGCGGATTGTAAAGCCAACGCCGTACTTGACTATTTCGCCTTCAAACGTATTTTCATATTCACGGCTTCGGAAGACCTGAACTGACCGCGAGCCGTCCATGTCTAAACGGTAGCCGAGCGAAATGTCTTCGGGGAAAAACTTATTTCCATATTGGCGGTCGGCTGTCGAAAAGCGCAACCCTACGGCGGTATTAAATCTTTCCTTGAAGAAATCCTTGTAGAACCGTCCGATATAATCGACGCGCCGCCCCATTCCCTGCGTGCCGTCGTAGGTGATGACGTCGAAAGAAACCGGCATATCGCCTAATAAGTTGCCTAAAATATTTTTCACCTCACGCTGTAACAGACTGCTCAGCGCTGCACCGACATCTAAGTTTTCTTTATCCGTACCCTCGCTTGCTAAATATACGCCTGTCACTAAGAGGCTGATAGCCTGTTTGCTTCGCTCTTCGGCGCCCATCGAAGTGAGTTGATTTTGAATAGTAGCATTCGTTGGCGCTTCTAACAGAAACTGAACGGATACATCGTTTAGATTGTCGCGCAACTGTATGCCGGCATTAAAATCCACCATCTGCGATTCTCCGTTCAGGTTGACAGATGAGCGCGCCCTCGTATAAGCCGAAATGTTGAGATACGGGTTCATCGGGTCGCCGCTCCAGTCGATATAACTGCCGTTGCGTACCGAAAAATCCGTCAGCGGAATGACCGGTATCGAATAGCGTAGAGCGCCTTCCGACAGCGTATATCTGCCGTTCAGCCGCAAGTTGTTCTGTGTCGTATATTGTAGCGCCAATTCACCGCCGCCTCTTATCTCGACAAAGTTCGATTGTACCGGATCTAAGTCTATTCGAAGCCGCACTACCGGGTCGATACTGACATTGAGCAGCATATCTGTTCCGGTTGCAGTTGCCGTACCGCGTGTTCCCCGCATCAGGTTGAAAGGCCGCCCCGACCGTCCGGGTATCGTATCGGCAAAATAGGTGAAGGTGACAAGCTCGCCGAAGTTGTCCTCTACCTCTAAAGGCGAATCGACCATGATATATGTGAAATTTGAATTTCCTAACACCCTTAGGTTGCCACGTATACGTAACGACTGCATCGGCCCGGTTAAAGTGCTGTTGAAGTTTACAAACATACGCCCGAAAAGAAGACTTTCCGGCGTGCGCCGCGAATCAAATAATTGCAGGTTGGAACCTGACATTCGTAAGTCGACGACGGGGCGGCTTGTGTTCGTCGCATCTACCGACCCTTCGATGAGCAAAGGATTATCTTTCTGCGTATAAATTTTAAATTTTTCAAAAATCAACCTGTTTTTATTCATTTTAACCGGCTGATCATCAAAATATATCGCGGTAGAAGCTGGGATGACAGTAACGGCGACCTTATCCATCTTCAACTCGCCGCTCAACTCCGGATTATCCAACGTGCCGGTTATTTCTAATTTGCCATTCAAAAAGCCCTGCATCTGAACTGTCCTTTCTGGTATCATAGCATTGAAAGGGCTTAACGGGAAGCGGTCTACCCGGACAAATCCGTCAATTTTTTCCCTGTTCTTTTCCTCTTGATAGAGAATAGAAAGCGTTATTATCTCTGACAGATCGTGAAAAGTATGTAAGTCAAGCTGATGTGTACCATTTCCCACCGGCTTCCAAGAGGCGTCTATCAGGATTTCCCCTATTCGGCTACGCTCATAGTATAAGTCGTTAATAGAGCCTTTGGCAACCACTTTGAACGTATTATCCACCGGCAAATATCTGCATGTCACATTCAAAAAACCCTTTAACGACGGAAGTGAGGTAAATTTCGCCGAAATATCATCTAAATTCAACCTGTCAATCTCAACCATCAGTTCGTTGCTGTCTTCGTCCTGATGCTCTGTATGAATCCAAATAGATGAGTAATTATCGCCTCTCAAACGAATATAGGCGTCAATGTCGTCCCAATCTTTAAAACGAAAGAAATTGTTTTCGTTGATAGTAAACGGCAAGTAAGCTATCACGGGTTTTTCGGGATAAAAAGAGAAGATGTATCCGTCGGACGCCTTAGTGGCCTGGACGCCAAGGTGCAATCCCTTTTCGCCTCTGCTGTTGAGATAGGAGACAAATAAATCTGCCTTATCCTTGCGAAGGGAACCGCTCATATTCAACTTGAACGGGTCCTGGTTGCGAAAACGATTTTTCATTACACCGGCCTCATATATGAATCCTTCCATATCTTGCCATATTTTCAAGCGAATCGTATCGATTCTCAACGTGTCTTTTATCAACGCCAACAGTTTGCTGTTTACATTTAACCCATCTGCCTGCGATATCGTTGCTTCTAACTCAAAATGTTCAAAAAGCGTATTGTAACTCTGTAAAAATTGGCTGACCGAATTGTCTTTGTCGGCATTGATACGTAAGGACATATCCGGAAAATGGGAACGTAAAGCCTGAAAATCAAGCATTGAATCGCGCTTTAATTGCCCTTCTGCCTCGTTGGCTAATGAGGATATACTAACTATTAAAGTCTCCAAATCGGAGTTACCATGTAGATGGATATTTATGTCGCCGGCATAAAATGAAATTCGTGTCGTGTCAATTTCCGAGCGCAAAGCCATCGTTATCATTTTGGGCTTTATCACCTGACTGTCAATGTTCAGATTCCAATTGCCCAAAGTCACATCCAATGAATGTGTTTTTTCGAGGTCGGTTTCAAACTCTGAAAACAGTTGAAAAGAAGTAGACAGCGGTGAATCCATCATTCCAAGCCCGTAAATATCAATCGAATCAACATCCATTATTAACAATCCTTTTAACTTCTCTTTCTGCAAAACGCCATCTACGGAAATGATGCCTTTCAATAGCGGGTAAGCGCTTTTTAGTTCGGCTTGCAATTGGTTCTTATTAAGGCTCCCCGAAAAAGTGAAACCTGTCAGCGAAGACTGTCCATACCTTGCCTCGTTTAAACGAAAATCTATTTTGGCTTGCGTATCCGTATGGTACGGGTCTGTCCCTTTTCCTTTTGCATAAACGGATGCCGAGAGCCAATACAACGAATCGTCGGGCATAAAATGTTGGGGTTCGAGGCTATCAACTTTTAAATCCAATTCATAGCTTTCGGTTAAAACATTATAATGACCGCTTAAAAGTACACTTCCGTCGCTTTCCCTGCCTGTCATCTCCGTCGAATAAACTCCTTTATCGACTGCTATAAACCCGTTCAAGCACAGGCTATCCGGCATCCGAAATCGGGGCTGCAATAGCTTGGCTACCAACTCCGGCGCCTGCGCTTGCACGCTAAAATCAACCCTTCCGCTACGAAGTTGCTCATCATCAAACGAACCGATAGCGCCGCTCGCTTGCATCTGAAAAGCGCCCGGTGCCTCAATTTCTAACTTGTTAATCGTAATATCCGATACATTGCCCTGAATATTAGCCTCAACCACAAGTGTCGTATCCGGCAGTTGCGTCCAATAATCGTCGAATTCATCCCCTAAAAGCAGTTGAATATCATGCTTATAAATTGAGAATTGGGAATTGAGAATTGTGAATTGGGAATCATTGGTTTTTTTTAATGAAGACCAAGGAATAAGCGCTTGCAAGCGAAGTGTCGAATGAGTGGTCTCTAAGTCGAAAGCTGGTATTTCTATTTGCAAGCTGTCCATGTCAAAACGCCCTGTCAATGAACGAATAGAAAGGCCGGAGCGTTCTTTAGCAGCACATGCCCGTATAATAGCCGAGATAGCGCCGGCGCTATCATAATACAATGAATCCGCCAATAGGCTGACATCCGACAGATAAATATGCGAGATGTCCAAACCCGACGCTGCTTCTGATTCATCCGTTTGGTAGGAAAGTGTGTTAATTTTCGCATAGAATTCTCTAATACCGTACTGCTCCTTATTTAAATCAACGAACCCCTCCGATAAAAGTGCTTTTTCAAGGTCAAAATCTACAAAAATAGAATCACAGGGCATCCGGCAGTTGAAGGTGATATTTTTCAACGCTACTTTTTTCAACGCGATATAAAGGTTTATCGGCACATTGACCGTGTCCTTTTCAGTTATAATGATAGAATCAGGTGTTGTTACATTCAATGAAGCCGTATCGCACATAAAAAACCGAACCTCTCCATTAGATACAGCTAAATTTTTGATGTCAATCCTTTCGGCTGCAAAGTTTATCGAATCTGCATTGAGGCTTATTTTCCCTACTGTCCCTTGAACAACCATTCCATCTAATAAACTGCCCGTATTCAACTGAACTTTTTCCATATTTATCTTTCTAACCGAAAGATAGCCTTTCATTAAAGGCATGAGTCGCACATCTACCGACAACCGGTTTATGAAGGCCATCGTATCATCATCCGTTCCTTTGATACACGCTTGCCGCACGGATAGTTTGAGCGGAAAAGCTAAATGAATTCGCTCAAAGCTGATGTCCCACCCGACCGTTTCCGAAACATAGTTCATCGCCTTCCTGGCAACCAAATTCTGAACGGTCGGTACATATAACGACAAAGCTACCAACAGTATAACTACTACCGGCATCAATAAAACCAACCCTGTCACTTTTGCCCAAACGTGCATATTTTTGTGTCAAAAAGGTAACAAACGTACAAAAAAATTCCGAAATCCCAATCATCTGAATTGAATTTTTTTGCGTCAAAAGAAAAATTTATGTATTTTTGCAAAAAAAAACAAAGATAATCTTGGATAAAAGCGTTATAAAGAGCTATTTTAATTCTATTGCTCCACAGCGGAGACGGTGGAAAAAGAAGAGAAAGTATTACCATCGGTCGTTGGAAAGATACTTTTCTTTTCTCATTCCTGCGGGGAGCAACGTATTGGAGATAGGGTGCGGAACGGGCGAACTGCTTCATGCCGTTGCACCGGCCTGCGGAGTAGGTATCGACTACGCCGAAGAAATGATAAAAATTGCCCGCGAATCGTTCCCTGCCTATTCATTTTATACGGATGACATTGAAGAGCTTCAACTCAAAGAAAAATTTGACTTTATCATCCTGTCCGACCTTACCATGTCGCTCTGGGATGTTCAGAAAGCCTTCCATTGCCTGCAACAGGTGTGCCACGAACACACAAAAATCGTCATCTCGAATTATAATTTCCTTTGGGAACCGGCCCTCAAATTAGCCCAAAAGCTGGGATTGAAATTGAAACAGCCCAATCAGAACTGGCTCTCTATACAGGACATCCATAACTTGCTTCATCTGACTGGATTTGAACTAATAAAAACCGACAGAAAAATTCTTTTCCCCTTTTATATTCCCTTACTGTCGTCTTTTTTTAACCGTTTTATTGCCAATCTACCTTTAGCCAACCGGTTGAATCTGATTAATTTGTTAGTTGCAAGGCCTGTAACAAGAAGCGTCGATAAGGATTACGCTGTTTCTATCATCGTACCGGCGCGAAACGAAAAAGGGAACATCGAAAATGCGGTTAAACGGCTTCCTGCATTTGGCGCGTCGCAGGAATTTGTTTTTGTCGAAGGACATTCTTCCGACCATACATATGAAGAGATGCTTCGGGTGCAAGCCGCCTATCCGGATAAAAATATAAAAGTACTGTCTCAATCGGGAAAAGGGAAGGGGAACGCGGTCAGAGACGGTTTTGAGGCGGCCACCGGAGATATACTTTTCATTTTAGATGCCGACCTGACCACGCCCCCCGAAGATATGCCCAAGTTCTATGAAGCGCTAAAAACCAATAAAGGGGAGTTCATCAACGGCTGCCGGCTGGTTTATCCGATGGAAAAGCAGGCTATGCGTTTGCTGAACTTAATCGCTAATAAGAGCTTTGGCGTACTGTTCTCCTATCTGCTGGGGCAACCGCTCAAAGACACGCTGTGCGGAACGAAGGTGCTGTTTAAAAAAGATTATGAGCGCATCCGAAATAATCGGCGATACTTTGGTGACTTCGACCCTTTCGGCGATTTCGACCTTTTGTTTGGCGCTGCCAAGCTAAACATGAAAATAACCGAGATCATCGTGCGCTACAAAGACAGAGAATACGGGTCTACGCAAATAAGCCGCTTCAGGCATGGCTGGCTATTGCTTAAAATGTGCGTTTTTGCTGCACGGAAAATTAAATTTATTTAGTCTTTCAGCACAGAGACACAGAGAGCACAGAGTTTCACAGAGAATAGATTGTAACAAAATGAACGGGTAATTTATTATGAGAAATTTCGAACAACATCAGGCTGAGATTCAGGCTAATCTGAATTATTGGGAGCAAAAACCGGTTCTTCGCACTATCTATGATGATTTTTACAGGCTGATTATTGAGCGCGCTGACCAGACCATAGAAGGTAAAATCGTTGAGATAGGTTCGGGCATTGGTAACCTCAAAAAACTTATCCCTAACTGTATTTGCACCGATGTCTTTAATAACCCGTGGATTGACCAGACAGAAAACGCTTATAAACTGAGCTTTAAAGATGACGAAATATCCAATCTTATCTTGTTTGACGTGTGGCATCATTTGGAGTTTCCTGTTGTAGCAATCAATGAATTTCAACGAGTTCTCACCAAAAAGGGACGCATCTTGATTTTTGAACCCTGTACCAGCTTGCTGGGAGATATCGTCTACGGTCTGTTTCATCCGGAAGGGCTGGGTTTGTTTAAGAAAATAAACACTGCCTCAATCGACGTTGATTTGAACAATTTAAGCTACTATGCCGCACAGGGCAACGCTTCCCGCTTTTTCTTTAAAAAAAAATATCGCTCCTGTTTATCGGGATTTTCTATATTATACATTGAAAAAATAGCGGCGTTGGCATATATCCTGTCCGGAGGGTATAGTAAAAAACAACTATTCCCCGATAAATACTACCCTTCCCTAAAAAAGATTGAATCCGGACTTCAAAAAATGCCTGCCATTTTTGCTACCAGATTACTTGTCGTATTAGAAAAAATATAAAACGTATAAAAAATATGACCATTACAGAAAAACTTGAAAATTTCATTACAAAAAACGAACAAAAACTGTTCCTTTTTTCGTTACTATTAGCCGGTGTCATCAGCTTATTATTGTTTGATGTGAAGGTAAGCCTTAGCGGTGACGACTGCGATTATATTGTTGCCGCAGGCGAGTTCTGGAAAAACTTTACCTATCCCGGACATCACGGCCCGTTATATCCTATTATTTTATCACCTTTCGTCGGTATCTTTGGCATAAAACTGCCCCTGCTGAAATTTCTTTCTATCGTCTTTATCGTGGCTTCACTCTGGTTTTTTTATAAAAGTTTTCGTCGGATAGTCCCGGCTATCGTCACTATTCCTGCGCTATTGTTAGTCAGCATCAATCCACACGTCCTTTTTTTCGCCAGTTATACCTATAGCGAGCCGCTGTTTTTGTTTTTACAATCCTTGTTTTTTTATTTTTTTTCCACCTTTTTCTGGCGTAACGATATGGCATATACGTTGAAAAATAATTGGGATATCTATGTGATTATCTCATTAATTATTATCGGTATGGGGTTGACGCGCACAGTCGGCTTTGCTACAATTGGCGTTGTGGCGCTTTATTTCTGCTTGGAACGTCGATGGAAAGACCTTTTCTTTACTACCGGTATCTTTGTGCTTCTCTTTGGGTTCTTTTACCTTTCAAAACCCATTATCTGGCCGGAATCATCGACCGTTCAGAGTTTTGAAACGCTCCTTGCCATTCATCCCTATAACCCCGAACTGGGCGCCGAAGATGTCAAGGGGTTGATTCTACGGGTGATTCAAAATTCGCATATCTATTTATCCAGTTTTCTGTATAAATATTTAGGGTTTCGCTCGTGGACCGATATACCCTTGGAGGATAGGCCCTGGTTGAGCGCGTTGACCTATATCCTGTTTTTCTTTAGCCTGTTTGCTGTCTTCAAAAAAAATAAATACCTCCTGTTTGCTGGGGTTTATGCGGGCGTCATGTTATTTACAAATTTTATTCTCCTGCATAAATTATGGGCGCAAGACCGTTTTCTCATGGTCTATTACCCGTTTGTCGTCCTGTTTTTGGCGGGCGGTTTATATTATTTTTTCAAGGAGAACATGTCTAAGAAAATCGCTTTCCTGTTCCCTGTCATATTATTGTCGGTTTTCATTGGAACCGGCATACACGCCAAAAACCGAATCGGTCTAAACTTGCCCATATTGCAACAAAACTTATTAGGAAATGACCTGTACGGCCTCACGCCGGATTGGGAGAATTTTATCAAAATGAGCCGATATGTGAATGAGAAATATGATAAAGAGACGGTTATCGTTAGCCGGAAGCCATCTATTTCCTTTATTTATACCGGGCGTAGCTTCCTTGGTATTTACAGTGTCCCTTACGTAAATATTAATGACATAACCGAAGCCTACCGGAAAGAAAAAGACGACTATCAGTTTCTGGTTGTCGAACTGCAATCGAGCCAGCAACTGTTAGCAGGGCTTACTCCTTTCTTGCAGTATATCCTTATTTCCAAACAAACCGGTTCCTTTACTATCAACGACAAAAAGATACAAGGCGCTATCGTTTACAGAATTAACAAAAGCATCTTTAGCCGCGAAATAACCGACTATTTAGATGCTAACAATTTTAATTATACGCTGGACTACGATTCGTATTTAAAACAATATGTCGACGATACCTACATCAATTATCAGATTACAAACCCGGATATGCTGCTCGAAAACATTAAAAACGCCAATGTAAAGTATCTGATATTAGCTAAAATACGACTGTATACAGCCCAAAACACCGGCATGTATGTCAATACCATTCACCAATACATTTCTTTCATCCAATTTAAATACCCCAACCAATTTAACATTATTCATACCATCGGAAAAGACGAAACCTGTGAGTTAGCCGAGTTTATCGGACAATAAACAAGTTGTTCATAAAATGCTCATAACTTTCTTCTCTTCGAGCGCCGGCATCCGATGTGAATAGCGTACTTTTGACGCTTTAAAAAGACACCAAACATGGCAACAGACAATGTAACAAGCAAAAAGAAAATCATCGAAACGGTTGTAATACAAGAGATTGGCAAGATACAACCTCAAGCCTTAGATGTTGAGAAAGTCGTTATTGGGGCTTTATTACTCGAAAGAGACGCCTACCCGGCTATCAGCGAAATCCTGCGCTCGGAATGTTTTTACGACAAGCGACATGAATTGATTTTCGAGGCTATCGCTGATTTGGCCCGAAACGGGAGGCCGGTCGATATGCTAACTGTCACCGAACAGTTAAAGAGAAAGGGGAACCTGCCAGCGGCAGGCGATGTGTCGTACATGGCCGAACTGACAGAGAATGTGGCTGGCACAGCGCATATTGAATACCATGCCAAAATCATCATGCAAAAATTTCTCTCCCGCGAGCTTATCCGGTTCTCAGGCTTAATACAAGGGAAAGCATTCGACGAAACGATAGATGTAGACGACCTGATGCAGGAAGCCGAAGGCAAATTATTCGAGATTTCACAACGTAACATCAAAAAAGATGCTATCCAAATCAATCCTGTTATCAACGAAGCGATTAGCTCCATACAAAATGCTGCGAAAAAGAAGGACGGCGGCAGCGGCCTAAGCAGCGGCTTTGTCGAACTCGATAAACTCACCTCCGGATGGCAAAACTCCGACTTGATAATTATTGCCGCGCGCCCTTCGATGGGGAAAACGGCCTTTGTCCTGTCGATGGCCAAAAACATGGGCGTCAATTTCAAAACACCCGTCGCCTTGTTCTCACTCGAAATGAGCAACCTGCAATTAGTGAACCGGCTGATAGTGAACGTATGTGAATTATCCGGAGAGAAAATAAAAAGCGGACGCCTCGAACCCTACGAATGGGATCAGTTAGACTATAAAGTACGCGAACTGTATGACGCACCAATCTATGTAGACGATACGCCCAGTCTGTCGGTTTTTGAATTGCGAACAAAAGCGCGTCGCTTAGTACGGGAGCATGGTGTACAATGTATCATCATCGACTACCTCCAATTGATGAACGCCAGCGGGATGGTTTATGGAAGCCGCGAACAGGAAGTAAGTATGATCTCGCGCTCGCTGAAAGGATTAGCTAAGGAACTGAATATCCCTATTATCGCCCTTTCGCAGCTCAACCGCGACCTTGAAAAACGCTCCGGCCACGAAGGCAAACGCCCCACACTGTCGGACCTGCGCGAATCAGGCGCCATCGAACAGGACGCCGACATGGTATGCTTTATCCATCGCCCTGAGTATTACGGACTGCGAGAAGACCCCGTAACCGGCAGAGACCTGTCCGGATTAGCCGAGATTATTATCGCAAAACATCGCAATGGCCCAACCGGCGAACTGTGGCTTGCCTTTAAAAATATCTTTATCCGTTTTGAAAACGTCAATGAATCAGCAATAAAACGTGAGTTCACCTCCAAAATGAATGACACACCCGAAAAATCAAAAACCACCTTGCCTCCCATCCCTGCTAACGAAGACTTCCTGTACCAGCCGCCGGACGATATCCCCCCCTTCTAAAAGATTTCACCTGTTATTCCGCTGGGGCTGTATAAAATACTGGGAGACTACCGAGCGATGCATCCCCCTGCCTGTCGGCAGACACGGTAACGGGAAGCGACAATTTAGACCGAAGGTCGACGTAGACAATTTCAACCACTTCTGAAACAAAAAAATTGTAGAATAAAAAATTGTAAGTATCTTTGGGGCATAATTTTGAAGGAATTTACTTTGTTACAGAAAGGATGCTTGACTTTATAATACTGATAAATAGAATAATATGGAAAAAGTTGTAACATTTGGAGAAATCATGCTGCGCTTAGCAACGCCTGATTACCTTCGTTTTTCGCAAGCGAAGGAGTTGATTGCTACCTTCGGAGGCGGTGAGGCCAATGTAGCGGTGTCGCTTGCTAATTTTGGGATAGAAACGGAATATATCACCCGCTTGCCTAAAAACGATATAGCCGATTCCTGCCTGATGACATTACGCTCACACAACGTGGGCGTAAACCATATCCTTCGTGGAGGTGATAGGATAGGTATTTATTTTTTAGAAACAGGCGCTATCGCACGTTCCTCAAAAGTAGTCTATGACCGTGCCAACTCATCTATTGCTACCATCGAAAAAGGGATGATCGACTGGAAAGAGATTTTCAAAGACGCCCAATGGTTTCATTGGACAGGTATAACACCCGCTATATCGCAAGGCGCCGCCGATGTATGCCTCGAAGCAATCAAAGTGGCCAATGAAATGGGTATCACTGTGTCTTGCGACCTTAACTTTCGCAAAAACCTCTGGAAATATGGCAAAAAAGCCCCCGAAGTGATGCCTGAATTAGTAGAAGGTTGCGATATTATTCTTGGTAACGAAGAAGACTGCGAAAAGGTATTCGGTATCAAACCGGAAGGTTTTGATGTGACAGCAACCGGTGGAGAGGTGGAGGCGGCAGCATTTGAATCGGTTTGTACACGGATGATGAGCCTTTTCCCCCGTTGCAAAAAAATGATCATCACACTTCGCGGCGCTATCAATGCAAACCATAACACATGGAACGGCGTTCTGTATTCGGATGGTACACTTAAACAGTCACAAAGGTATGACATCACCCATATCGTCGACCGGGTCGGCGGAGGCGATTCTTTCATGGCCGGACTTATTTATGGACTGCTAACCTATCCGGAAGACGACCAAAAAGCATTAGACTTTGCTGTAGCCGCTTCGTGTCTGAAACACACTATCTATGGCGACTTCAACTTGGTAACAGTTGCCGAAGTAGAGACTTTAATGAAAGGCGACGGGTCAGGACGCGTTTCAAGATAAAACCTGTAAATCTTATAATTACATATTTATGAACAATCTATCACATTCATCAATGAAAATGACAAATTACAGATGGGCTATTTGCTCTCTGCTATTTGTTGCTACCACGATTAACTATCTCGACCGTCAAGTTTTATCCTTGACATGGGAAGAATTTATTAAGCCCATTTTCCATTGGAATGATAACCACTATGGGAATATTACAGGGTTGTTTTCCTTAGTTTATGCCATTGCGATGCTTTTTGCTGGAAGGTTTATCGACTGGATGGGGACAAAAAAAGGATTCCTGTGGGCTATCGGTTTATGGTCTATAGGTGCTTGTTTACATGCTATCTGCGGCATTGTCACAGAGTGGTGGGTAGGCATACCTTCGGCTGTTGAATTAGCAAAGGCGACAGGCAGTGTAGCTGTTGTGATTGCAACAGTCAGTATGTGGTGCTTCTTAGTTGCCCGGTTTGTGCTGGCTATCGGCGAGGCAGGTAACTTCCCTGCTGCTATCAAAGTGACAGCAGAATATTTCCCGAAGAAAGACCGCGGTTTCG
>CAYUAK010000130.1:0-5547 GCA_964442765.1 uncultured Tannerella sp.
AAAAACCAACCTCGAAAAAAGGATGAACGCAGAAAGTGGCGCCAACGCCGACAAAATGCGTATAGCCAAACGGGCTAAAGAACTCAACTTAGATGCTATCCATGATACGGTTCATGAAATGGCAAAAGACGAAGCACGACACGGCCAGGGATTCCAAGGCCTTTTCAAACGATACTTCGGTAAGTAAGAACGAAGCACGGAGAAGCGAAAGCGCGGAGGGTTCCCTTCGCGCTTTTTGCTTGCCGTGCATGAGCTATATTAAAAATGAAGTTTCTCTTTCAGAAACCTTCCGGTATAGGATTCTGGACAGGCGGCTATTTGCTGAGGAGTGCCTGCACAGACTAAATAACCGCCCTCTTTGCCTCCCTCCGGGCCTAAGTCTATCACATAATCTGCACACTTGACAACGTCGGGATGATGCTCGATGATGATAACTGTATGGCCTTTATTAATAAGGGCATGAAAGGCTTTTAGCAGTGTTTTTATGTCGTGGAAGTGGAGCCCTGTCGTCGGCTCATCGAAGATAAAAATGGTGTTCTCCTGTTTTTCTAACCCTAAATAATACGCTAACTTGACGCGCTGGTTTTCGCCTCCGGATAAGGTCGAAGAGGATTGACCTAGTTTGATATAACCCAAACCTACCTCCTGCAATGGCTTGAGTTTTTTGGCTAACTTTTTAGCCTGTGCTTCTTTTTGTTCTGACAGGAATTCTATGGCTTGATTAACGGTCATATCAAGTATGTCATACACATTTACGCCCTGATATTCAACCTCTAAAATTTCGTTCTTGAACCGTTTGCCGTGACAGGATTCACATTCCAATGTGATGTCGGCCATAAATTGCATCTCTACCGTTATCCGCCCATCGCCTTTGCATTCTTCACAACGACCGCCTTCTACATTGAACGAAAAATAGGCCGGGCTAAAATTCATCTGTTTGGATAAAGGTAACTCTGCAAAGAGTTTGCGTATCTCGTCATAAGCGCCAATATATGTCACCGGGTTGGAACGCGAACTCCGTCCGATAGAGTTTTGGTCGACAAACTCAATCGCCCGGATTAGATGGGTATCCCCTTTAATAGCTTGACATTCAACCGAAATCGATGCGTGGTCTATAATTCGCTTCACCCCTTCATAAAAAACATCCCTTACCAACGAGCTTTTCCCCGAACCGCTGACACCTGTGACAACCGTCATGACATGCAACGGAAACTTGACGTTTATCTGTTTCAAGTTATTTTTTCGCGCGCCTCTTATCTCAATATATTGATTCCATGGACGGGTAAAAGATGGGACTTCAATATGCTCATCTCCAGCAAGATAACGAACCGTATAACCGGCGCTCTCTTTGGGCAAACCGGCTATCGTTCCCTGAAAAACGACCTCGCCTCCATGTCTTCCTGCATCCGGGCCTATGTCAATGATATAATCGGCTGACCGAATGATTTCTTCGTCATGCTCTACTACTACAACTGTATTGCCCAAAGCCTGAAGTTGCTTTAACACGTTGATAAGCATTCCTGTATCCCGCGAATGTAGACCTATGCTCGGTTCGTCTAAGATATACAGTGACCCAACTAAGCTACTACCTAACGATGTTGCCAGCGTAATACGCTGACTTTCACCACCTGAAAGTGTAGATGACAGGCGGTCGAGCGTCAAATATCCAAGACCGACATCTAACAGATAGGTAAGGCGGTTGTTAATTTCGACTAATAAACGCTTGCTGATAACTGTATCTGTCTCATTTAATATCAGATTATCAAAAAACTGCTTCAATTCATAAACCGGCATAGCCACTAATTCAGCGATATGCCTCCCTCCCACTTTCACAAACAAAGCGGCTGGTTTTAACCTCTTTCCCTTGCAAGCTGGGCAAACTGTCTTTCCTCGATAGCGGGCTAACATCACCCTGTATTGTATCTTATAAAGATTACTTTCTACATGTTTAAAGAAATCATCTATACCGTTAAGTCCTTTAGCGCCATGCCATAACAAGTTTTTCTCGTCTTCCGACAAGTCATAGTAGGGCCGGTGTATTGGAAAATTAAACTGCAAACAATTACTGATGAAATCATAGTACCACTCACTCGTTTGTTCACCTTTCCAACAAACGACAGCGCCTTCATAGACCGACAGGCTCTTATCCGGAATCACTAAGTCTTCATCTATTCCAAGCGTTTTACCGAATCCTTCACACACAAGACAGGCACCGACCGGGTTGTTGAAGTTGAACATCAGCGCAGAGGGCTCTTCAAATGTAAATCCATCGGCCTCAAACCGTTTCGAAAACTCCATGACTTCCGGATTGTCCGACACAAAAACCTTCAACCGACAGACATCATGGCCTTCAAAAAAGGCTGTCTCAACAGAATCGGCTAACCGGTTGGGCAACAGCTTGTCATCTGAGTTCGTCAAGCGGTCGATTAATATCTCTACTTCATTGGTATCGAAGCGCTTCGCTTGATCTAAAAAATCCTGAATACGATACACTTCGCCATTAACCTCAATACGGGTATATCCTTCTTTCCGAAGAATCTCTAACTGCTCTTCCAAAGTCCTGTCTCTATGCACAATAAGCGGAGCATAAATAGCAAAGCGCGTTCCCAACGGATACGATAACGCCTTTCTAACCACATCAGTCACCTGATGCTTCTTTACTTCCACACCCGAAACAGGCGAAATAGTCTTGCCGATACGGGCAAAAAGAAGCCGCATATATTCATATATTTCGGTTGAGGTGCCTACCGTAGAGCGTGGATTGCGCACGCTAACCTTCTGCTCGACAGCAATGGCAGGTGGTATCCCTTTGATATAATCACATTCGGGCTTGCTCATCCTTCCCAGAAATTGACGGGCATACGACGACAGACTTTCTACATAACGCCGCTGCCCTTCTGCATACAAAGTGTCGAAAGCAAGCGATGACTTCCCGCTACCGGAAAGCCCTGTGATAACCACAAACTTATCACGCGGAATTTGTATGACAATATTTTTCAGGTTATTGACGCGAGCGCCTTTAATAAAAATACATCCGTCGCCCTGCTTGGATTTTTTTTCTTCCTCCGTTTCCAAGTTGGTTAAATAGTTAGTAGTCATTAGGGGATAGGGGGATAGGGGATAGGGGGATAGGGAGATCACTATTCTAAACGCTATTCGCTAATATCAATACGCTAAACTTTAATTCACTAAGCTATATGAAAATTCTACTATTTTTGCAATATCTTCGGCTTTAGAAAAATTAATCGAATTTTCCTTCGCAAATGCTTCAATCCTCGCTCCCTGTCCTTTGAACAATTTTCCTAAGGTCTTAGCCGAATAAAATCTTTTAAATTTATTGCCGGATTTAAGGTAATAAATATTATCTGTTTTCAATTTAAATATTTCATTGGCGACCAATTCCACACGTCCAATGCCCTGCATCCCAAAAGTGCCGCCAGCGCTTTCAAAAGAGCCTCCGGTAATACTTCCAACAGATGTGACGGCGCTTGTTTGTGAATAGCCCCCATAACCGGCCGCTTTCCCTTGGGAGATAACATTTGCTTTATATTGAATATAAAACGAACCGCTACCGGCTTTTATCTCCTCATAAAAAATGCCATCAGAGGTTGCCGGTACAAACCTCCTCTCACCGATAAGGACTACCAGAAGTGAAGGCATCCTTGCAAATTCCATCACAGTATTTTCTTTATCAACGAACCACATCCGCTGCTGAAGCATACTGTAATTAAGTTTGGCTGCTGTTCGCGTTCCATTATTAAATACTACAAACCCATTTTCAAATTCGGGAAAAAGCAACCCGTTACCAATTTCCTCTAACTGAGCAAACAAGGAATTAGCACATAAAAGCGCACAGAGACAAATACTTAGTCTTATTGTTTTCATACATAATCATGATTAAAAAGTCGAAAAAATACGCACAAATGTAAGTGTTTTTTTGGAATTACCAAAACAACAGCTTCATTTTGCAGCAATTCAGCGTATAAATTCCGTAACTTCATATATTTTTCATCCTGTCGGGATGCAATTTCCGAAAAAATTGTAATTACTCAGGTCTCCGTAGGAGACTGACATGGATAACCCTGAGTAAGCGAAGCGTCACTCAGGGTAGATGTGCCACCCGAATCCTCAACCCCTTAGCGGGTTGAACTACTACGTAGTTAAAGAGGGAACTGATGCCACTTTCACCCCGAGCTGCACTTCGTTTGCACGGGGTTATTCATATACAAGTCCTTCGGACTTTTATACATCCTGAGAGGGAACTGATGCCACTTTCACCCCGAGCTGCACTTCGTTTGCACGGGGTTATTCATATACAAGTCCTTCGGACTTTTATACATCCTGAGTAATTACATATTTTTTGCAAAATTTGGGAAATAGCATTAATTTTTCTACTTTTGCAGCGGAAAATTAACATATAATCTTCAAAATATTAATTCACAAAATTATGACAAAATTTTCGCTTGCAGCTTTATTCATGTTGTCCCTTGTCACATCGTGCGGACAAAAAATTCAGTCTATCAGTCAGTATGGGATAACGTGGGAGTTTGACCGTCCGGTACGGTGCGGTCAGTTTGTAAACGGCGATTGGTGGGTCATTGGCCCTGTTACCGTTGTTAAAATAACACCCATGCCCGGCGAAATAACCGTTGGGAACGACAGCATACGGGTTAACCAATGGGGCGACACCTCTTTGAAGCGCGACAACCGGATGCGAAATGGCTCTATGATTGTGCTGGGCGCCGGTCGACGGCATGGTTACGATTCGCGTCAAGGCTCTTATGACCCCAACCTTTCCGTCAGGCTGCCATTACAATTTGAGCCGGGCACATCGCTCATTTCTACCATCAGTAATACCGAACTGCCTGTGGATAATTTCTGCAAAGACATACTTTGGCCCAGCGAATACAAGTCACAAATCGTGCTAAAAGCGGCTGCTGTGTTGACTTGCCTGAAAGAAGCGCCCCCTTCGGATGCTTTTCGTCCTCCCTACGCCGGCGCTGATAAACCCATTTTTCGCGCCGGCAGTATCCAATGGGACTTGCTTCCCAAGCTGAAACCCGTTGGCGAAGCGCCAACGTGGGAAGCTATGGAGCGCTATTTTCAGCGTCCCTGGATAGACCATCTGATAAGTTGGGAAAATCAGGAGTTAGTGCCCAATGAGAATCAGCCAAACTATGGTCGCGAATATGCGCGTTTAGTATCGTTGGCAAGCATGATGCTCAGCTTGGATGTCCCACGTCAGCAGAAGGAAAAACTGTGCTACGGGTTGATACAGTTAGGTATCGATCTTTACGGCGTAGCAATGAACGGCGGCAACTGGAACGAAGGGGGCGGTCATTCGAGCGGACGGAAATGGCCAATCCTTTTTGCAGGGCTGATGCTAAAAAAAGAGCAGTTTTTCAACTTACCCGAAACAGTTTTTTTCCAGGAAGATGCACAGACCTATTATGGTCAGGGATGGTTTGGCCAAACCGTCTTGTGGCAAATGATTCAGCATCACGGGTGGCGCACGCCATACGAAGAAAAGATGCCCCAGCAGTGGGA
>CAYUAK010000131.1:0-5913 GCA_964442765.1 uncultured Tannerella sp.
ATTTACATAATATCCGAAAACAGTCGCATCCGACTGTTTGATATTCGCAACCGCTTCTCTCAGCAGAGATGAAAAGCTCTGTCCATAAAAGATATTGTCGCCTAACACCAAACTGACATCGTCGCTACCAATGAACTCGGCGCCAATGATAAACGCTTGCGCCAAGCCATCGGGCGAAGGCTGCTCTGCATATTGAAAACTTACGCCCCAATCGCTGCCGTCGCCCAGCAGTCGCCGGAATCCTGGCAAATCCTGCGGTGTCGAAATAACCAATATCTCCCTTATCCCAGCCAGCATCAGTACCGAAATGGGATAATAAATCATGGGTTTGTCGTAAATAGGCAGCAGTTGCTTCGATACCCCTTTCGTTATCGGATACAATCGCGTCCCTGCCCCCCCTGCTAATACTATTCCTCTCATTATTAATTTAATAATTTAATTTTACCAAGATTAAAGCCCTACGGGATTATGGATATCTGAAACCTGAATTGAAAATCGGCCTTAGTCAAACCTGAAACCTACCAACTACTAACCCCTCCTTATCCTTATTTGAATAGCGTTTTTTACCGGCCTGTCGTTGATAAGAACTAAGTAGCCACCGCCTCCTGCACCCGATAGTTTCCAACCCAGCACCTGTGACCTGTAAGGCTCAAGCGCTTCCCTCACGTCCGGTGGCGCCATGTTCGGGAACATTTTCAGTTGGGCATCAAAACTAACGACCGAAGCTTTTCCCCATCCTTGTACATCTTTATTATTGATAGCATCCCAACAGGCATCCGCTGCAAGGCTTAACTCTTTTGCGCCGACTGCATCAACACAGGTATCCGCTAATACATCATAACCCGAAAGTCGGGGATAAAGAGGTACAAGCCATAATCGTTGTTCTATCCATGACAGTAATTCATTATCAGTCACTTTTTCTATCTGTGTAGGCCAGTAACCCAAGCTGTAGTATAACCGGTTCAATCCCGGCATTACAATACCTAAGGCATCCTGTGAGCCACTAATATAGCTTGAACCGGGCGGGTTTTCAAAGCAAAACAGCGTTTGAGCAAGCAACTCCCTGTCGCCTTCCGGGATATCCGTATGCCACATCTCAATCGCTTTTTTTCGCGAGCTGGTAGCCATGCCGCTCCTGTCATTGAACTCATAATCAGGCTCAATAGAGATAGTTATCACCGCGCCCGGATAATACTTGTTCACAAAAGGCTGGTCAAGCCACCCGCCGGCTAAATCTATCCGGTACGGTATCAGACATTCTTTCCGCAAAGACGTGGTAGAGCGGGCAGGCAAGCCGCTGTGGGGAATACGTTTACTAACGATATAGGCTATGCCATTGTCATTACAAAACTGCTCCTTCAGGGGCGAATGGCCGTCACTATTCACAAAAAACACATCCGGCTTCAGGCGTTTAACCTCTTCAACAAAATCAAGGATACCACTTCCGCTGTTTATCCACGCATCTTTGACCACCCGTAACGCTTTTACCATATATAAACGCTCCCTGTCGGTATGAATCGTCTTGCGCGCCTTCAGGTCAAAAATCGTCCGGTCGGAACCAATGCCTACATACAAATCCCCATGAATCGCTGCTTCCTCAAAAAAAGCGACATGGCCGCTGTGTAACATATCGTAGCAACCGCTCACAAATACTTTTTTCATCATAAAACCTCATTTTTGGGGCTGCAAAACTACATAAAAAAAACACATTACAAAAAAAATACTTCATTTTTGTTTCTCATTTGAAAATAATGTGTACTTTTACCGTCCGAAAGAAAGCCTTTTTTAGTAAAAAATATGAATACAACGATTGAAGAACGGTGGAGTACTCACCCAAATGACGTTAAAAAGTACGATACTACGCAATTAAGAAAAGAGTTTCTAGTGGAAAATCTGTTCAAGAACGACGAGGTGCGGATGGTCTATACCCACAACGACCGTCTGATTATAGGTGGAGCGTCGCCTGTTTATGAAAGCCTGAAACTTGAAACAGTCGCTTTAATCCGGTCGGATTATTTTTGCCAACGACGCGAAGTTGGTATTATTTGTATTGAAAATGAAGGTGTCATTACAGTTGACGGACAGGATTTTGAAATGTCCTTCAAGGATACCCTTTATGTGGGACGCGGTACAAAGGAAATTTTGTTTAAAAACACTGACTCTTCCTTGCCTGCCAAGTTCTATTTCGCCTCTTCTCCTGCCCACGTAGCCTATCCAACGACCGCTATCACGAAAGACAAACGACGCACGCGGGAGTTAGGCGCTAAAGCCTTTGCCAATGAACGGACGCTTAACCAATTGGTACTAAACGACATCATCCCGTGTTGCCAACTGCAGATGGGACTGACCGAACTGAAAGAGGGTAACGTCTGGAACACCATGCCTCCGCACACGCACTCCCGACGCATGGAAGCCTATTTCTATTTTAACATTCCCGCACAACAAGCAGTGTGCCATTTCATGGGTCAACCGCAGGAAACAAGACATATCTTCCTTTGCAACGAACAAGCGGTCATTTCGCCTTCCTGGTCTATCCACTGCGCTGCTGGAACGAGTAACTATACGTTTATATGGGCTATGTGCGGCGAAAACTTGGATTACGACGACATGGATACTTTTACGGCTGATAAGCTGAGGTAAACAATTAACAATTAACAATTAATAAGACATCCCCCTGCCCCCATTTTCTTCCACTTCGTGAACATTCCATAGTATAATAGAATATTTTTTGTCACTTTCCGAAGGGAAGTAAAGAGACGCATTATTTAAATTTAACATCAAGGAACGTTCAAAGGAGGAATCATTCTCAAAATAAAAAATACGTTTTATATGAAAAAAATATCTTTCTTAGTTTTCACCCTCATTGGGCTGATGTCCTGTAAACCAGGCATAAATATCTCTATTGAAAATCCAAGTGACTTTGATCGTCTGGAACTCGTAGAGATATCCGTCGGCAAATTAATGGCGCTTCCTGACGGGAAGGCTTATTTAGTTACTAACCAGCAAGGTGATGTATTACCTTCCCAGCTCACTCGTGACGGGATACTGCTTTTTCAGGTCTCCATCAAAGCGAAAGAGACCATTTTATGCTCTATCAAAACTGGCGCTCCGGTTGAGTTTCCGGCGAAGACCTACGGCCGTTTTATCGTTGAACGATATGATGACTTTGCCTGGGAGAACGACCGTGTCGCTTTCCGCATCTACGGGCCTGCCCTTATCCCCGTCGATGGCCCTAGTAATGGCCTCGACCTGTGGTATAAAAGAACAAGCAATCTGATAGTTGACAAATGGTATAAAGATGATTTGGCCCGAGTTCGTTCCTATCATACCGATAACGGCGAAGGCCTCGACGACTACAAAGTAGGGCGTACATTAGGCGCCGGCGCGATGGCGCCCTTTGTGAAGGATTCGCTTTACCTGAATGACAATTTTGTCACACAGGAACTAATAGAAAATGGGCCTATCCGTACCACGTTCAAACTGACCTATAAAAATATGACCGTCGAAGGAAAAACTTTTAGCGAAAGCCGTATTTTTTCAATCGACGCCGGCTCACAACTGACGAAGGTCATCCAATTTTACGGGACTGATAGCCCCATGACCGTTGCTGCAGGCATCATTAAGCGAGCCGAACAGGACGATGCTTTTTCGGCGCTGACAGATAAAGGCACAGCCTCTGTGGTTTACGAAGAACCCGTAAACGCAAACACCGGCAAAGTATATGTCGGAATGATTTTCCCAAAAGGATTGGAAAAAACTATTTCGCATAAGCATACCATCATCCACCCTAAAACAAAAAACTTAGAAACACATTCACATGTCTTAGGCGTTACCACTTACTATCCTAACCAGCCTGTCACTTATTACACAGGGTATGGATGGGAAAAATTCGGATTCCCTACTGTGAACCATTTTCGTAATTATTTAGGCCTTTTTGCAAAAGCGCTTGAAGAACCGTTAATAGTTAAATTTTTATAACCTTATGAACAATCTTTTTTCTTTAGAAGGGAAAATCGCCTTAGTGACAGGCGCCTCCTACGGCATCGGTTTTGCCATCGCTTCTGCATTAGCCGAAGCAGGCGCTGTCATCGTGTTCAATGACATCAACAGCGACTTGGTGGCAAAAGGCCTCAGCGAGTACAAAGCAAAAGGTATTCAAGCCTTTGGGTATGTTTTTGATGTCACTAAAGAAGACGAGGTAAACGCTGCTATAACTGTCATCGAAAGAGAAGTGGGTGTCATCGATATACTTGTCAATAACGCCGGTATCATCAAGCGCATTCCGATGTGTGAGATGTCGGCAGCCGATTTCAGGCAAGTTATCGACGTAGACCTGAACGGTCCTTTTATCGTCGCTAAGGCTGTTATCCCTGCCATGATACGCAAAGGACACGGCAAAATTATCAATATCTGCTCGATGATGAGCGAGTTAGGACGCGAAACGGTCTCGGCTTACGCCGCAGCCAAAGGCGGGTTAAAGATGCTAACTCGCAACATCGCCTCGGAGTTCGGAGAACATAACATCCAATGCAACGGCATCGGTCCGGGCTATATCGCTACCCCCCAGACAGCGCCATTACGGGAAAGACAAGCCGACGGGACACGCCATCCCTTCGATTCGTTTATCATCTCTAAGACACCCGCTGCACGCTGGGGAACAACCGACGACCTGAAAGGGCCGGCTGTCTTCCTCGCTTCCGACGCATCCAACTTTGTGAACGGACATATATTATATGTAGACGGAGGAATTTTAGCCTATATCGGCAAACAACAGAAATAAGGTCAAAAATTCGTGGCAAAAAAAATTCGTTGACAAAAAAATGAGACAAACAATTTATATATCGATCGCTTTACTATTTCTTTCCTGTTCGCTCACTGTAGCGCAGGAATGGAGTAAAGAGGATTCTATCTGGCTAAAAAATGTGCTGGAAGGCAAAGAAGAACTCAAAATAAACGAAGCAACCAAAAAAGCTATCGAGGAAGGACGCCTCATTGACCCCTCGCGAATAATAGACATGGATAAAAAAACCGACCTGGAGCTGAATAAAGAAAGCGAAAACCCCGGACGTCGCGATTCAGTCAGGATGCGCGTCATCGACCCCTATTCAATGCCGCCTGCTGTCTACGCCCTTTATATATTATACATGGAGAAAATGGATTCGGCATACAGAATACAAAGCCTCGTCATCACCGAAGACGAGAGAAAAGCCTTAGAAGCATTAACCCCCTACGGCGCTTCTGCTATTTACCTGTACCCGGAAGGATTTGCCCCTGGGTTTGGTGGAAATGTGGACTTCAATCATGCCCTAAGTATGCTGTTCAGCGCCCAATACCGGCGCAAGGTGTACAATCGCACACACGCTACCGCCTACAAAAGCTATTATGACAGCGGGTTTGCAAGTCCTATCCGCATCACCGAGCGCGAGCGCAAACAACTCAACAATGCCATCAACAGCTACAAACCTTCTATCAATACCATGCCCGGCCAGCGCAGAGGCGGCATCGACAATTAATGTAGATGATGAAACACTTTGTACGCAATAAGTTGCGAGCCGAACTACTGACTTTATTGCGATATTATAAGGATTTCCCGATAATTTAATTACTGATGATTCGTATCGTTTGCAATTTTTCTATTTCAAAAAAAATCCTTTACTTTGCGGCTCATTTGAACTCATTTATCAGGTAACGATGAACATTTCTTACAATTGGTTGAAAGACTATTTAACGACCGACATGTCGCCCGATGAAATAGCTACAGCGCTCACTTCCATAGGGTTAGAAACAGGGGCGGTACGATTATTTGAAACGATTAAGGGCGGGATGGAAGGCCTTGTGGTTGGCGAAGTATTGACCTGTACCAAGCATCCTAACTCCGACCATTTGAGCCTTACTACTGTAAATATCGGCAAT
>CAYUAK010000132.1:0-2121 GCA_964442765.1 uncultured Tannerella sp.
CTGACAATCTTCGCGCCGACTATCTGTTTACCAACGACGTCAATGGCGACCCGGCAGCATTCGCCCCTTATCCTGTCGGCCGTACATTCCTCCGTTGGAACATGCCCGACTGCGCTTACATCGGCGGCGCCCCTTCTTTTACAGACAAGACACATCTTTATACTACATCTGACGACCTTGATAAGACTCTTATCATCCTTAACGACCGTCGCACTTCGCAGTCCGTACAATGGCAATGCACACTTGAACAAAACGGCATGGCGGTAAAATCATTAAACGGTCGGGTTGTTGTCCTCGCGGGAGGACAAACGCGTGTCCCGGTCGCTTTAAAACTGCCCGACCGTATAGGAGACTACTCACTTAACACTACCTTTACGTTCGAGAGTAACGTTGTTCAGACCGATACTTTCCGCTTTCGTATAGTCCCCACATTGCCGGCTATTGCTTTTAGCGACCCCATCATGCTCTACGATAAAAAAGGCATCACATCTCAGCTCTTCGACCGCCTCCACATCCCGTATCACAAAATTGACAATTTGTCTAACTTAGCTTCAATGCCGATCGTCATTGGTCGCGAGTCCCTTGACGAAAACTCCGTCCAATGGATTAAGAAACAGACAATCGGTAAACGTATACTCGTCATGGAACAGCCATCCAAACAGCTTCACGATTTGCTCGGCTTTCGTATAGCCGAGCGCGGATCGCGCCTCTTCTTCCTCCGTTATCCCAGCACCATCACAAAAGATCTCGACACGGAAGATCTCCGTGAATGGAGAGGCGCCTCTACTCTCCTCCCTGAGCATTTGACAGATATTGACGAATTTGAGATCCATAACCCACAATGGCAATGGTGCGGACAAACCAGCACTCGCGTGTGGCGCTGTGGTAACACCAACAGCGTTGCTTCCGTCCTCATCGAAAAACCCTCAGTGGGTGACTGGCATGCATTCATTGACGGCGAGTTCGACTTGCAGTATTCTCCGCTCCTTGAAAACGTTGATTCCGGCAGACGCATCATCTTCTGTCAACTTGACATATCGGGACGCACTGTCCCTGATCCTGTCGCCGACATGATGACCATACGCATCCTGAACGAACTACATGAATCCTCTGAAACAACAATGTCTATTGAACATCGCGCATGTATTGCACTCGGCGACAATGCTAAGAAACTCGTCGCCAGTCTCGGCATCGATACAGAAACATCCGGCAAGGAATTCAAACTCCTTGTCGCCTCTCCCGGTGCGGAAGTTCCTGAGAATGTCCATCAGCAAATCTACGACGGCTCAAACGTCCTTTGTCTCGGAATGAATGCGAAAGAAATCGCCAAGTGGTCTCCTGTCCCCCTTGAAGCTACTTTCACCAACGCCTATTTTACACGCATCGAGAAGATACCCCCCGAACTCTACGGACTTTCCAACGCCGATTGGGCATGGCACGGAAAGATGAGTTTTTATGCATTCCCTATGGTTCCTGATGGCAATGAGGCCTTTCGTATCATTCATTTCGGCAAAGGCGTTATCGTCTTCTGGCAGGTACCCCCATGGATGATTGACGAAAGAGCGAAACCCTACCTGCGCTCTACCAAGCGTCGCGCCAACAACATGGCTGATCGACTCATTGCCAACCTTGGTGCTGCCTCGTCCGGTTTCCCCGAATCGCTCTATATTGACACTCCTGAAAACGTTGATGACCCCTACCGCTATTTCAAATGGTAAAGTATGGATCATAATTTTTTCATCTTTTTGAAATTTTAATTTGTTATGTCTAATTTGACTAATATTTTGCATTTTATTATTTTACAATATTTATGAAGAAATATTTAACATTCATCATTATCACTGTTTGCGTCATTACGACAGCATTGGCTCAAACCACTTCTTTCCGGTTGGATTTTACAAAAGGAAAGACCGGAACATTGCCTGAAGGTTGGCAAACAACCTTTTTTCAGCAAAGTCACGTTCCTAATTTTGCGATCAAAGAGGATTCAAAAGGTCGTTATCTATCCATTACCGGAGGCGGAGATGCTTTGGCAGTTGCTTACATATCAACAACTGTTAAACTTGAACCCGGGACATATATATATAAAGTTCTTTTTTCTAAATCCGATGATGTAAATCC
>CAYUAK010000133.1:0-6150 GCA_964442765.1 uncultured Tannerella sp.
TCAACGTTCCTTAGTGTTAATAATCAGACAATGTGTCTGTTTGTTTCACTTCGTAAAACGACACAATAATTTTTATTCAATGGAATGTTCGCTTGCGGAACAACGTTCCTTGATGTTTAAAAATAATCTGTCTCTTTACGAAGTGAAGAAAAATGGGGGCAGGGGAATGTATTTATTTTTTATTCAGTTATATGATAACACCAAAAAACGAAAAAGAATTAGATGTCTTATTGTCTACACCCTCGCAGCAACTTGTCGAGCTAATGCGACAACTGCGAGGCGACATTACCATCCTTGGCGCCAATGGGAAAATGGGGTTGAGCCTGGCTATCATGACCCAACGGGCTGTTGAGCAAGCCGGTGTCCACAAAGTCGTTTATGCCGTTTCACGTTTCACTGACAAGGCCGGGCGTGAAAAACTCGAAGCGTATGGCATCCGAACTATATCGTGCGATTTGTTGGATACCATTGAAATAAATAAAATTCCCGAAACGGAAAACATACTTTACATGGCGGGCAGGAAGTTCGGCACTACCGGCTCTGAACCCTTAACCTGGGCAATGAACGCTTTGATGCCTGCCAATTGTGCCGCGTATTTCAAAGGTAGCCGTATCGTTGTTTTCTCTACCGGCTGTGTTTATGCGTTAGTGAAAGCCGATACAGGGGGTTCCAAAGAATCCGACCGTCCCGACCCGGTGGGGGAATATGCGCAGTCGTGCTTGTGCCGTGAGCGTATTTTTGAACATTTTTCAATTAAGGACAGCACGCGCGTACTACTGCTCAGGCTCAACTATGCAACCGACCTGCGTTACGGCGTGCTGTATGACATCGGGATAAAGATATGGAATAACGAACCGGTCGTTACGGGCGGTGGGTTTTTTAACATTATTTGGCAGGGCGATGCTAATAACTACGCCTTGCTGGCTTTGCAAAAAACGTCCTCACCGGCTTCCGTTCTAAACATCACCGGCCAAGACCTGCTTTCGGTACGCGAAGTAGCCGCAGAGATGGGAGCTATCATGCAAAAACCGGTTCGGTTTGTAGCCGAAGACCATGACCGTTCTTATCTGAATGATGCCTCTCAAGCGTTCTGTCTTTTCGGAAAACCTTCAGTGTCATCGAAAGAACTCATTCGTATGCAAGCCGAATGGATCATGTCAGGCGGCAGAGGTTTGAATAAACCCACCCACTTTGAGGTTGACGACGGAAAATTTTAAAATGAATAAATGAAAATCCAAAACATTCAACCCTCTCTTTTAAAAAAGTTCCGGCAAGGAATGGTTATTCCGGCCATGCCGCTTGCCCTGACTGCCAATCACGAGTTTGACCGGCAAGCGCAGGAGGCCCTTGCCCGTTACTATATGGATGCCGGCGCGGGTGGCATTGCGGCGGGGGTTCATTCCACACAGTTTGCTATTCGCGAACACGGTTTGTATGAGACGGTTCTCATCTGCGTTGCACATGCCATTGTCGATTGGAGCTTTAAAACCGACAAGAGTATTTTAACGATTGCTGGCGTCTGCGGCAAAACACGCCAGGCTGTCGAAGAGGCGCTTACTGCCAAAGATATAGGCTATCATGCTGTCATGCTGAGCCTTTCAGCCATGAAAGGCGAATCGCTTTCTGCGATGATAGACCATTGCGCACAAGTTGCCGAGGTGATGCCATTAATTGGTTTTTACCTGCAATCGGCGGTTGGAGGCCCTGATTTACCCTATACCTTTTGGAGGCAATTCGTTCAGATTCCCAATGTGATGGGCATCAAGATAGCGCCTTTCAACCGGTATAAGACACTCGATGTGGTAAGGGCGTTGTGCGAAGCCGAAAAAGAAAAGACCATCACGCTTTATACCGGTAATGACGATGCTATTGTACCGGATTTGATTACTGAATATAAGGTAAAAGTGAACGGAAAATATAAAAAGGTACGTATCAAAGGCGGCTTGCTTGGTCATTGGAGCGTTTGGACAAAAAAAGCTGTCGAGCTGCTCGACGAGATTCATACGCTTATTGAGACAGGCCAGGCTATTCCCTGCGAACTGCTTAGTAGAGGCGTTCAGATAACCGATTGTAATGCAGCCTTTTTCGATGCTGCTAATAACTTTTCAGGGTGTATCCCCGGCATTCACGAAGTACTTTGCAGGCAAGGGTTGATAAAAGGCAATTGGTGTCTTGACCCGGCTGAGACGCTATCTGCAGGACAATCGGAAGAGATAGAGCGCGTTAGCAAGTCCTATCCACATCTGAATGATGACAAATTTGTAAAGGCTAATCTCAATAGGTGGATGGATGAAGAAGTTACTTTTTTTATAAAGGGCAACGGCAAGGATGCCGTTGATACATAATGGATAGTATAGATATAAAAAGGGAAGTTTTTGCTTGCATTGACCGGGGGGCGGGTTCGGTCGTTGAGGTTGTAAAAGATATCGGGGCGCATCCGGAGCTGGGGTTCAGGGAGTTTCGTACTTCGGATGTCGTGAACGATTTCTTGCGTACAGCAGGCTATGAGACGGAGCGAGGCCTCGCGGTCACGGGCATCAAGGCGAAGCTGAAGAAAGAAACCGGCAGCCCGAACATTGCCTTCTTAGCCGAATTGGACGGTATCCCCTGTTCGGGAAAGGCAGTTGCCCACTATTGCGGTCATAACCTGCAGCTTGGCGTGATGATGGCAGTGGCTCAGGCTTTCAAACAGTCGGGAATAGCTTCGTTGTTAGGAGGTAATATCTCCTTCTTAGCCACTCCTGCCGAAGAGTTTATTGAGTTGGAATACCGGTCGGAACTGCGACAACAAGGTCTTATCCGGTATTTTGGCGGGAAACAGGAGTTAGTGCGTATTGGCGCTTTTGATGATGTGGATGCAGCTTTGATGGTTCACTCACAAGGTTATACCCCTTTTCCGTTTGCGGGTACGGTTAGCGCCTGCAACGGACTGATGGCCGATATGATTCGTTACATCGGCAAAAGCGCACACGCAGCCATGCCCGACGAAGGCATCAACGCACTTCATGCTGCCGTATTAGGACTCAATGCAGTGAACGCCTTGCGCGAAACGTTTCGGGATGAAGACCGTAACCGGGTACATTACATCATCACCAAAGGGGGTGATGCTGTCAACAGCGTGCCAGCCGATGTCCGATTGGAGTGTTTTGTTCGCTCATCTACGGTGAAGTCGATGCTTCAACTGCTCTATAAAACCGAACAGGCTTTCAGGGCAGGCGGCGAAGCATTGGGCGCCGGGATAGACATTAAACGACGAGCCGGTTATCTTCCGCTTATCTGCAACCAGATGATAAACAGGATTTTTGCCGACAACGCCCGTCCGTTTATTCCTGCAAACAACGTCGTAACCGTAAATTTTTTCAAAGCCTCTACCGATATGGGCGACATCAGCCATCTGATACCGGCTATTCATCCGTTTATAGGAGGCGTGGACGGAGCGTTACATGCAGAGACGTTCAGGTTAGTAGATATAGCAGCCGCTATTTTTACCCCTGCAAAAATTGTAGCAGCAACCTTCATCGACCTGTTGGAAAATGATGCGGCAAAAATGCGGTCGATAAAAGAAAATAGCTTACCTTTGCTCGCTAAAACAGAATATTTGGAATTGTTGGATTCGCTAATAACTTAATTACTGACTACTTCATGATAGAGAATAAAAAATCCTTGTCGGCAGCTTCTACGAAAAAAAGTTCAAAAACTTACATTGTGGCGACAGCCTTTCTGTCGCTTTTTGCTATTGTCGGTTTCGCCTTTTACGGTCTGCCGTTCTTTTTTGATTTTATGACGCACGATTTCGGATGGTCTCGTACTACTGTGACATCGGGTAATGCGCTTGCCAAATTGCTTGTAGCCCCGCTATTTGGTTTTATTGCCGGCTGGATGATAGACCGTTATGGCCCGCGCCGGCTGATGCTGATAGGCTCGGTACTGATGGGGGTAGCGCTCATGGGATTAGCCAACACCGGCGGTTCCTTGTCGCTGTTCTACCTGTTTTATATCTTCAATGCACTCGGCTATGTTTGTGCCGGCCCGTTGCCCTGTCAGGTATTAATATCGCGCTGGTTCGACCAAAACAGAGGGAAAGCCATGGGCATAGCCTACCTTGGCATCGGCGCAGGGGGCGCTATTGCACCTATTCTTGCTGCAAAACTTGAAAGCGCTTTCGGATGGAATATATCCCTTACCTGCTTAGGAATCCTGATAATCATCGTTTCGATGCCTTTAGTTTTTTTCATCCGAGAGCGTGGTAAGCAAGAAATAAAAGTAGAGAAAAAACCCGAACCGCCCGTTTCTATCAAAAGTGTTCTGACAAACCGCAACTTCTATCTGCTGGCATTGGGCAGCATGTGCGCGATAGGTGTGGTAGGCGGAGTGGGTCAGCATCTGAAACTGTACCTGCGCGACATCTCCTTTTCGCAGGAAAATGCGGCTTATATCATGTCGTTAGTCCTGATGATGAGCCTCGTCGGAAGGGTTGGAATGGGCTGGTTAGCCGATATTTTCAGCCGCAAACATGTGATGATACTGATTTACTTGATGGTCGCCTCAGCTATCCCTTTGTTACTGTTGCCCGATTTTCCCGGCAGGATATACATTTTTGCTGTTGTCTACGGCATCGGGTTAGGGGGCGACTATATGATCATCCCGCTGATGGCCGGCGATCTGTTTGGCGTTAGGGCGTTAGGGCGGACGATGGGTATCGTGCTGGTAGCCGATGGCGTCGCCGAATCGCTTTTCCCCATGTTAGTAGGCGCTATGCACGATGCTAACGGCAATTATACACTTGCTTTTATCGTGCTCATTGGCGTGGCTTTGACCGGTAGCGTCATCATATCCTTTTTGCCAAAATTTTCAACACAGAAAACTCTGTGCTGAGATGAGAAAAATTATTATCTTTGTCCCCTGAAAACTGAATACATCCCCCTGCCCCCTTCAAAGGGGGACTGAAAACTTAAAACTGAAAACTATATGACAATTGGAATTGATTTAGGAGGTAGTAATGTACGTTGCGGATTGGTTGACAAGGGCAACGTAGTCACCAGACTGTCGGAGCCATGCCTCTCCGACCAGCCGGAACATGTTGTTCTGGAACAGATTAAAGGGCTTATTCGCAGGCTTCTCAATCCCTCGGTGAAAGGGATAGGGATTGGCGTTCCTTCAGTTGTGGACATGCAAAAGGGCATTGTTTACAATGTTGCCAATATTCCTTCTTGGCAAGAAGTGCATCTAAAGGACATTCTAATGGCAGAATTTGGACTTCCGGTATATGTAAACAATGACGCAAACTGTTTCGCTTTGGGCGAACATCGTTGCGGAAAAGGTAAAGCCTTCAGCAATATGCTTGGCGTTACCTTAGGAACAGGCGTAGGCGCAGGCGTCATTATCCATAACGAGCTTTATAACGGAAGCAATACCGGCGCCGGCGAAATAGGCTGTCTGCCTTATTTACAGCATACGCTGGAATTTTACTGCGGTAGCGCCTTTTTTGTAAAACACCACAGTATGACCGGCAAAGAAGCGCTCGAACTGGCCGAAAGCGGAGATTTTTACGGTAAGGTAGTATGGGAAGCCTTTGGAACGCATATAGGGGTATTAGTCAAAATCATCTTGTTCACCTACGACCCCGACGCCATTATTTTTGGTGGCAGTATAGCCAATGGCTATCCGTTTTTTGAGGCAGCGATGCGCGAAGAGATGGCCAACTTCGATTATCCCGAAACACTCAAGAAAATACAAATACTGATTTCTACCGACGCCGACATCCCTATCCTTGGCGCCGCCGCTCTTTGCGACTGAGAGAGGGTATCTTTTAAGAACCCTTAGTTATTTAGAATGTAGCGAGCTCGGTGCACACACACAAAAAGTTATACAGCATGCTCAATAAAGAAGAAAATAAAATTATAGAAAGTATCAAAGCAAATCCGTATATGCAAAGAACTATTGCTTTGGTGGAAAAATTTGTCCATAATCATGATAGCATAGACAAAAAATATAGATGCCGATTTTATAGCGAGAATGTCAACGTTACCTGACTATGTAAATAAAAATTTGTGATTATGTATCAAGTAGTAAGAAATATTAAATACGATTTTATCGGTCAGTCTTATGCTTCCGTTTATCCGAATCTGCATAAGTACCCAGCAACGATGT
>CAYUAK010000134.1:0-2756 GCA_964442765.1 uncultured Tannerella sp.
TTCCCGTCGCCTCCGGAAATCAGAATTGAATAGCGAAGTGCGATTGTCTTGTAGTATTACAGACGCCTTATCAAGTGGTTACATTTTTGTGACGGGTACGATTTTGTGAATAATAAATGATTTTTAGCATAGAAGAAATAATGAAAAAGAGAGTGAACATAAAAGGGAATACGGGTAATGCTCAGGCAAATACCGGCGACGGAAGGCAACTTCGGACGTTTGCAGCGAGATTGGCGGCGATGGTGGTGTCGGTGATGCTCTTTGTCCCTGTTTTTTCGCAAAGCCGGATCGCTTCTACTTCGGAACAGCCTGATTACCGGCAGTATAAGGTTGTATCCGACCCGAATAGCCGTTCGACGATGCGTATCAATGCCGGACGTCAGGATGCCGGTTTGTGGGCGGGAGCGTCCGAAACGGGGAAGAAGAGCGAGACGGTCGTTATCTCTTTCAGGAATGTGAGTTCGACGCTCGATATGAATTATATGAATAATAACAGGATGCTGGCTATTTTAGACCGTACATTTTCAGACCCTTCGATCCTCGACCGGATGGATTATGTGACAGTTACAGGCGTCGCTTCGCCCGACGGGTATACGGCGACAAACGAAAGGTTGGCGGAGGAACGTGCATTGACAATCAAAAACTACATCACAAGAAATTTTCCGCACGTGAACCGCGACCGTATCATCACTTATTCTGCCGGCGAGGATTGGGAAGGGCTTAGACGGATGATTGAGGACGACCGTCTTGTGCCGGGAAGAGAGGCAGCGCTAAGGATACTGAACTCAGCCCTGTCGAGCGAAGAGATGCGCAAAAGGCTTCAGCAGCTTAATTCGGGGAGAACGTACAGTTATCTGTTAGACAATGTGTTTCCGCAACTGCGCGGAGGTGTAGCCTGTATGATTTATTATAAAAAATCGGTAGAGCGCGAAAACAGGTATTCGGATAACATTACGAATTATAATATTATAGCCGATCAGGTCAATATTACTAACTATAACACCGGTTCGATTGCAGAGGCAAAGAATACGAACCGTAATTACGAAAAAAACAGCTACGAAATGCCTGCTTCACGCGATAACAGCTATGAAATGCCTGCACGTGATAACAGCTATGCACCTCCCAGGAGTGAAGGCAATTACTATAGCGCAAGCAGGCCTCCGGTGAGTGAAAGGTACGGTCAACTGCGGATTCCGAACCGGAGTAACAGGTATACGAGTTATCCTACCCGTTACAACAACATGCCGTATGACGACGCTATACCTTACGAAGTGCCGGCGCTGGCTTTGAAGACAAACCTGTTGTACGATGTAGTTTCGGCAGTGAACGTTGAGTTGGAATTACCGCTCGGTGAAAGTTGGTCTTTGGCAGGTGAATATATATTCCCGTGGTGGTTGAACGAGCGGAAGCAAAATGCTTTTCAACTGATAAGCGGAAGTCTTGAATTACGTCGCTGGTTCGGCAATCGCGACTATCGCTCTCGATTAACAGGCTGGTTCGGAGGATTCTCACTCGGAGGTGGGTATTACGATCTCGAAAAGAATGGAAAAGGTTATCAAGGAGAATTCTTCGTTCCTCGCCTGAACCTCGGCTATGCGCACGAAATAAGCCAAAACGGCCGTTGGAGAATGGAATATGCCTTCGGTTTAGGGTATTTACGGTCAAAATACCGCGAATATGAAGCCCGCATCGGCTTGGACGATGCATGGCATCTGATCTATCAAAGAGGCGGCACCTACAAATTTGTTGGACCCCTCAGCGCCAAAATATCGCTTGTATACACAATTAATAAATAAAAAATCTGCGTCAGGGTTGGTGAGCGAAGTCGAACCATCTGTGTGCAAAAAAAAAATGAATATGAAAGTAATTGATTATATAGGACATCCGACATTAGCGATACTGATACTGCTCGTATCGACAATGATTTTAACGACCTGCGAGCGTCGACCGTTAGAATACGACGAGTTACCGCCTTCGGCAAAGTTTGACGTAAAGATCGACTGGAGCAAGTCGGGCATCAACCCCACAGAGAGAGAAGTTCATCGCGTATCGTTTCGTTTCTTCCCGAAGAACAAGCAGTCGCAAGTTTTCGACCGTTATCTGGAAGGTATCGTGACGGAAGGGGAGATAGAGATTCCGATAGGCAAGTACTCGGTGATTGTGTTTAACGAATCGGTCGACGACCATTGGGAAGGCTCGCTTACCTTCACCGACATCAACAGCTACGACGATTTTGCCGCCAATGCCGTATTCGACAACGCCGCGCCTCATCCGCAGAAGTTCCCGTTCTACAAGCCTTTAGCCGGCGAGAAGTTTATTGTCGAGCCTTTGAAATTGGCTTCATGGAGCATCGAAGATTTTCAGGTGACGGAGAACATGATATTGGTCATGCAGGGCGCCCGGCCATCGCACGCCCTCTCGGAAGAAGAAGCCGGAATGGTCAATGCTTTTACAAATGTAGTCATGCGCGCTTTGACTCGTCCGGTAAACCTCACGGCAGACGTAGAAAATGTGGTTTCGGCGCAGGCAACCTACATGGCGATGCGGGGATTTGCAAGCAAGGTGTATATGGCTTCGGGTCGAACTACTAACAGCGCTGTATCCTATCTCTTTACGCTCGGCAAACGAACAGTATATTCCGATGGAAAGAACGGCGCATTGCACGGTAGTTTCCAATGCTTCGGACGCGTCTCTTCGGGCGAATCGTATCAATTAGCGGCAGATGTACTCTTTGGTACGGGCGAACTGTACAAACC
>CAYUAK010000135.1:0-1903 GCA_964442765.1 uncultured Tannerella sp.
CCAAAACAAAGAGTTGGAAGAACTGCGCCGAAGAAAATTCCCTCTTTGAAGCGGTCGCCGCTCAGTATTTCAGGTTTTTATCGTAAATGACCACATTATCACATACTGCTAAGTTAACCATAAAATGGCGGTACGAACTCCCCCTTTGAAGGGGGGTGGGGGATGTCATCATCTTCTATTATTTCTGCATTGATCAGTTTATCGAACTTTTCTCCCAATAAATTTTTTTCTCCATTATATAGTGAATTGTAAAATTCGATTCCTGAATGGCTGCCCTGACGTTTTCAAACGTATGTACCGGTTGTTCCAAATTATCTTGAAAGCAGAAATCTAATTTCAAAAAAAAGCATCAACAGCCGGAAAGGCTGTTGATGCTCAGAGTTGAGGTTGCGTCGCCGCATCCAGAAGCGACGGTGTTTTTAAAGATTCAAGTTAAATATTAAAAGACAACTTTTAGCGTTTGATTACCGGAGCGGATAATATAGATACCGCGCTCGGAGAGCATTACTTTTGCGGTCGTATCGCCATTGGAGGTTAGTCCTTGATGTACGAGTGCGCCTGCGAGGTTGTATATACCCCATAAACTGTCGGGGGTCAGTCCGTCAACGTTCAGCACGCCGTTTTGCGACCATGCTTTCAGTTGGCTATCCTGCGTCATGATAAGCGCGTTAGCGACGATATTGCGCGCAGCGACGATGACGCCCGAGTTATAGACCGAGAACGGCATGTCGAATGGCGTCACGCGGAACTCATAGAGGCCGTTGATGCAGGGTACTTCGCTTACTCTACTCCATGTAATAGTCGGATCGCCGATAGCCGTTACCGTAGCGTTATATGGCGTTTCCTCCATACCGTTAGGCAGAGAAGCCGTAGTGATAGTGGCCGGCACAGGGGCGGCGGGAGTTGCAGGGAATACGGCTGTAATCACGCCAATAGTTGCATTGAAACTGACAGAAGTAGCTCCAGCGATAGTGAAGAAGTTTGCAGCCAATCCTGTAAACGTGAAATTTGGATCAGCAGTAAGCGTAATAGTAACCGTATAGGTTGTACTATATCCAAAAGGATCGTGATTAGGCATCCATGCTACAGCGCCGGTGTATTGAGCGGTCGGGGTTATAGCCGTCACTTGGTTCACTCCAGGTGCAGGCGGCGTTACGCCTTGAATGGCTGAAATGTTTATCAACTGCTCGGCACGAAAACCGGATCGTAGCCAAAACCGGTTTCTCCGCGTATTTCATTGATAATTTGACCGTCGATCACACCTTCAAAAAATTCGGTTTGGCCGTTGCAGATCAAAGCGAATACGGTGCGAAAACGCGCTTTTCGATTCAATTGTCCGCTTAATGCGCGAAGCAGTTTGTCAATGTTCGCGTTGGAGTCATGCGCATCGCCGGCATAGCGCGCCGAATGAACGCCCGGAGCGCCGTTGAGCGCTTCGACCTCCAGACCTGTATCATCGGCAAAGCAATTGTACCCGTAATGTCCGGAGATGTATTCCGCTTTCAGTAACGCATTGCCTTCAAGCGTGTCGGCTGTTTCCGGGATGTCTGCATGACAACCGATCTCGGACAGGCTTACAACCTTTACCCGGTCTGAAATGACTTCGCGCACTTCTTCTAACTTATGCGTATTATTCGTAGCAAATACAATCGTTTTCATTGAAAAATAGTTTCTTTTTGGGCGTTTTATAAAATTTGATGACGCAAAAGTAATACTTTTTTTCTGAATTTATGGAGACTATAGACGATAAAAAAAGTGGTCAGAAATATTATTTGGATTTATCTCTAACTTGAACTATCTTTGCTGACCAAATATGAATATCCTCAACTATTCAATTAAGAAGTAAAAAAATAAGAATTAAATAATTATCTTTGTACGATTTTTTGTACAATATTTAAAATTT
>CAYUAK010000136.1:0-1591 GCA_964442765.1 uncultured Tannerella sp.
TGTTTGACGTAAGGTACCAGCACGCGCTGCATACGACAAGCTTTGAAGAGCAGCCGGTAAGCGACCGGACATTCAGCCGCTTCCGGGAAAGGGTATTGCAATACGAAGAGGAGACGGGCGTGGATTTGCTGAAACAGGAAATGTATTCGCTTGCCGACTGCTACTGTAATTTTTTAGGGCTAAGCCACTCGGTAAAAAGAATGGACAGCATAATGATTTCGTCTAACTGTAAAACCATGTCACGGCTTGAGTTATTTTATGCCTGCATAGAAGAAATGGTAAAAGTGATTCAACGGACAGGTGAGGAAAGCCTATTAAGGGGATTTGAAGGTTACCTTTTAAAAGAAAATAAAAACGATACCATATACCGTTGCAAACCGGAAGACGCGCAATCCCGGCTTGAAAGGGCGGCGTTTGATGCAGTGGCTTTAGAGCGTGCCGCGAGGGGCGGGTATGAAGGGTTTCAGGAATATCAAAACCTTAAAAGGCTGATAGATGAACAAGTGGTAATCAGTGACGGCGAGATAAAACTGCAAGAGCCGAAGAACATTCCGGCTAACAGCTTACAGAACCCTTCCGACCCGGACGCGTCTTTTCGGTTCAAGGCAGGGGAAAAGCATACGGGGTATGTAGGGAATTTTGTTGAGACAATAGATGATAACGGCTCAATAATCACACAATATGGTTATGAACAAAACACTTACGCGGATCATAGTTTTGGGCAGGATGTAATCAATGAATTGGGCAAACAAGATGAAAAAGTAACGATGGTTGGGGATGGGGCCTATTCGGGAATGGATAATGTTGAGTTGGCCAAAGAGAATAATATTGAATTGGTGACAACGGCGCTTACCGGGCCTGCCCCAAGTGACGTCCACTCGGAATTTGTGATTGACACTGAAAAGCATGAGGTTATCCAATGCCCGATGGGAAACGCCCCGGAATATTGTAACCATAATGAAAAAAGAGATGATTACCGTATCCTTTTCAAAAAAGAACATTGCGAAAATTGTCCGAACCGGGATAAGTGCAAAGCAAAAATACAAAAAAAGAACGCGGTAGTGAAATTATCGCAGAACATGGTTGAGCGCGCTAAATATATCAAAAGCATTTCGGAACCGGAATACCGAAAACTTCAAAGGACGAGGAATGGAGTTGAAGGGATTCCGTCAATATTAAGGCGCAAATATCATGTTGATATGATTCCGGTGAGGGGGCTGATAGCGTCCAAGCTATGGTTTTCATTTAAAATAGGGGCGATAAATATAATAAAACTGATAAAAGCAAGGAACTATAACAGGGAAAACATGAATGTTTCGTTATGCGAAGTTTTTACAATAACAGTTGTTAAAATTGCGAGAAAAAATTTCCGTTTCTCAAGCGGAAATTTGAAAATGTGTGCTTGAATAACCCCTTTAAAAGGGGCTTTTGACACCCGAATCATTAAGTGAAACTTCGCAGTAAAAAAACTCCCCCGAACCTTGACAAATCAATACATTAGCCATAAAAAGCATAACCGAAACCGCCATTACGCTGCAAAACGCGGTTGTAAACACTCTCGTATGTTATGAGGAAGTTTGGCAATAAAGCA
>CAYUAK010000137.1:0-3851 GCA_964442765.1 uncultured Tannerella sp.
ACTCCGAAAAATCAAAAAACTTTACCACAAAGAACACAAAGGAAATTCACAAAGAACACAAATCGCTGTAAAACAGGTTGTTTTCTTTATGTCATTTGTGTTAGTTTTGTGTTCTTTGTGGTTAAAAATACTTTTCGGAGTAGACTCAATTCTAAATTCTTAATACATCCCCCTGCTCCCCTGCCTGTCCTGCCTGTCGGCAGACATGGCTTCAAAGGGGGAGTTTACTTGTTCATAGTAGGTTTCGAGGGTGCCGATGTCTATTCTTGGGGAGGGCATGGGCCAGGCATGGAATTTTGTTTTGCTTAGCATGGATATGACAAGATGGCCGGGGGCGTCGGGGGGGCATCCTTCTGCTATGCAGGACAGGATGTGCTTTATATCCTCTTTTATATATATATAGAAGGGGGGGACGGCTAAGTTCGATTTTGGGAGTTGGGGTTTTTCCTGCATTTCTAATACCTGAAACTCGCTGTCGATGGTGGCGACACCGGTACGCTTGAGCGCTTCAAGCGAGGGTTCGTGGCAGGTCATTATCAATGAGGTCTGTTGGGCTTTAAAGAAATCAAGAAACCCGCGGAATGAGAAGGTGACAATATTATCTGCTGCTATGACTAACAGGTCATCGTCTAAATGTTCAGCTTCGATGGCTAATAATAAGTCTTTTATGGCGCCTAAGCGGTTTTCGTTGTCGATGGTGCCGTCGTCGATGAGGGTGATACGTTTTGTATAATGGCTTTCTTTGAGCCATCTTTCAAAATGGGGTAAGTATTTGTGGTTGGTGACAATCAGATGATGGTCTATTTCGTCGAGGGTGTCTATGTCTTTTAACAGGCGGTCTAAGATAGAAATCCTTCCTATTTCTAATAGCGGTTTAGGAAAGTTTTCTGTTACCGGGTACATACGGGTGGCGTAGCCGGCGGCTAAGATGATGGTTTTCATCTCATTATTTATAATTTTCCCTTTGAAGCCGTGTCTGCCGACCGGCAGGGTGGCAGGGGGATGTGAGGATGTTCGTAATAATCATGTCGCTTGGTGATATTTTGGTATCATGGACAATTTCATGGTTGTATAAAGCGGGCGCCGGATTCGGTTTGGCAGGTGTGGAACTCAAAACTTGACTTGTATTGGGGGAAGAGTTCGAGGTATTTTGCTTTTATTTTGCGGGCTATCTTATCCTTTTTTGCCGGGTCAAGCAAACAAATACAGGCGCCTTTGAATCCTGCGCCGCTGAACCTGCCGCCATAGATGCCGTTGGTCGTGCGCATGATGTCGTAGATAGCAATGAGTTCGGGACTGCCACACTCGTAGTTGTGGATCGAACTCTCGCAGCTTTCAAAAATCAACTGTCCAAAAGTGCGGAGGTCGCCTTTCTGCCAGGTGTTCATACCCTGTTTGACACGGTTACATTCTGAATAAAAATGTTCGGCCCGCCGGCGATACCTTTCGGGGAACATCTCTTTGGTCTCATGAAAAAAGATTTCGGGTATATCACGTAAGAAAGTCTTGTCTAACGTGTTAAGCGTTTGCTTTTTAGCGGCTAATATGTTCCATGCAGCCACTTTACACTCGCTGACGCGCAGGTTATAATCGCTTGATATAAGGCTGCGTGTAAGTCCTGAAAAAATGATGCCTACCTCAAATGCCGGCATATCATGCGAAGTGGGGAGCAGGCGATAATCATTGTTATCCGTATCTAAATAAAGCAGGTTGTCTTTTTCGCTCAAGACGACGCTGGCCTGGTCTAAGATGCCATTATTGAGGCCTACAAACTCCCGCTCGGCTTCGGAGGTGATGCGAATAAGCTCCATTGGCGTCAAACTGATTTCATTGGCATCGCATAAAGCCAAGGTGTAAGCCACTAATACTGCTGCCGAAGAGGATAATCCGCCTATCGGCAGACTGCCTTTAATCAAGCCTTTGATGCCATACCGTAAGCAAAAACGTTTTTTTAGAGCATACACAGTCCCGCGCAAATAATCGCCCCAATCGTTCTTTTGTATAACAGACGGCAGTTGCAAGTCGAGGCTTATCTCGCCACGAAAGGTGAGACTTCGCATCTCAACGAAACTATCCGGTGAGGGTGAAAAGATGAGCTCGACACCCTTGTCAATGGCGAAACCCGACACTAAACCATGCTGATGGTCGATGTGAGCGCCTAAGGGACACACGCGGTAAGGAGAGAAAATCTTTCGGATTATCGGTTGATGGCCGTAGTGTGATTCGAATACTTCTAACATAAGTGGTTAGTCTAATTGTTTTTGAAGGTATAAAGCTAAGGTGTTCAGTTCGATGAACTCTTCGATGTAGAAATCGACATCTTGCTTCTTTTGGAGTTCGGTCACTAATTTGGCATGTGCTCGGCGGAGGCTTTGCAGCGCTGTTACACAGTGACTTCTTGTTTTTTTCGCAAGCTCAATCCGTTTGACTAATTCGATGTATTGGCGGTCGGCCTCCCTGTCGGGCGGCAATCCTGAAAGCGCAAGCCGATGGAGATAGGCTTCGTAATTGCGTTTCAACCCTTCGCTTTCGTTGTCAATTAACTCAATAAGGTCGCCCTTTTTCAACAGGTCGATTAACCCGTCGATGCAAGCTGCTACGAGCGTATCCCCTTCGGTGACAAACGATTTGACAAACTTTGCCTGACGGCTCCGCATAAACCTTTCGTTTAGATAACCGATGTATTGACCCGACAGCTTAGCCCATCCGACGGGGATTTTTTCGTCTATCAAATTCGCATTATTGAACCGCATGATGAGAGAATCGACATTGCGGCCAATGCCCCGCCATTCTGTGCCGTAGGCTGTCCAGCGGATATCGGCGCTGACACTGCGTAAAGCGCGAAGATAACTATTTAATATACTGACATATACCTCTGTCTTCCCAACTAACTGTTCATCGGCTATCGATGCTTTTGCCAAGGCGTTTATCTCCTTTTCGCGGGCGGCTGCCGAGGTCAGCGAAGCTGCATAATACAGCCCCCGCTCTAACCGCACCGCTGCTAATTCGTTGAAAATCACCTTCGGTGTCACAACGACGCTATCCGAAGCGACCGTCAGGTTGTTTACTCGCTGCAACTGCGATTTTGACAACACGGTGCACGATGAAAGCGCTAAGCCTGCGGTAACAAATAACAACTGAAAGGCGGTTTTAATTAACATTTTTTTTAAGAATTAAGGAATCGCGATTGTTTAGTTAAATATCTCATTATCAGATTTTTATAACTCGCTTTTAGGAATAAAAAATGCACGTCAGTCACTTTTTTTTGGTAAAAAAAGGCTAACTCACATCACCTAAAACGGTGCAAAAGTAATCTATTTTTTTGGCAAAACAAAAAATTTAACAAAAAAGTGTTATCGGTTGTTGTATTATCCGCTATAAAATACTATTTTTGCAGTCCCAAAAGGGATAGTTTTCAGTCCCCCTTTGAAGGGGGTAGAATTTAAATATACAATAATTTATGCCGACAATTTCATCAAGGGGCCTCCAGATGCCCGAATCACCTATCAGGAAATTAGCTCCCTTAGCCAACAGCGCCAAAGCGAAGGGTATCAAAGTATATCATCTAAATATCGGTCAGCCGGATATACTTACGCCAGAAAATGCGCTCGCTGCTTTGCGAACTATCGACCGTAAGGTGTTAGAATACAGTCCGAGTGATGGGCTTTACAGTTTTCGTTCAAAACTAACGGATTATTACCGCAAGTTTAACATTGAGACGGATGTCGATGATATCATCGTTACAACCGGTGGCTCGGAGGCGGTACATTTTTCATTTATGGCTTGTTTAGATTCGGGTGACGAGATCATCATCCACGAGCCTTCGTATGCCAATTACATGGCTTTTGCTA
>CAYUAK010000138.1:0-17917 GCA_964442765.1 uncultured Tannerella sp.
AAGACCGTTTTTCCTACCCGTCGCGCTCCAAAAATCATTACAACCTTATTAGGTATCAGGCTGTTTTCGATTCTTTGCTGTAAATTCCTTTTTATCGTATCCATACTTTTTCGTTAATAATCTGCCGCAAATGTAAAAAAATATTTTTATATTGACAAAAATAATATAAAAAATGTCATTTGAATGACGGTATTTTTTCTGTGGTTCTCTGTGCAACTAAAGAGAAATTCACAGAGAATCAAACCAACACTTGGATTTTCGTTTGGTTTTTTGACATCACGGTCTAAAGCTTCTAAATAAAAATCTAATTGTCCCATGTGTTCAGGTCGAAACTTTCCTGTCTTTAACTCAATCGCCACCAAGCAAGACAATTCGCGGTTGAAAAAACAGCAAATCAATGTAGAAACACTGTTGCCGACTTGCAATTTGTACTCCTGACCAACAAATGAAAAGTCTTTTCCAAATTCGAGAATGAAATCTTTCATATTCGTCACAATAGCCTCACGTAATTCTGTCTCTTTATGGCTTTTTGGTAAGTCTAAAAACTATACGACATAACTACCTATTAATGAAGAAAGTACGCTATTTTTTGCGACGATGAGTTTATTTTTCTCATCTAAAATCATTGTCCGTTCAAAAATCATACTCACTTTAACTGATGGTGAAATTATTGGGGGGCATTATAGTATTCGTTTCCTGCCGTTTGTGTTTTATTATCAAGTAACATTGTTTTTTTATGAGAGGATAGTGCATACAATTTGGCGTGAGGTGGCGCGGCTTCTGAACTCGCATAAGTAGATGCCTTGCCAGATGCCCAAGTTAAGGCGACCGTTGGTGATAGGTATTGAAAGTGAAACGCCAACAAGCGTTGATTTGATATGGGCCGGCATGTCGTCGGCACCTTCGTCGTCATGCTCATAGTGGGCTGATTCGGGAACGAGGTGGTTCATCACATTATCGAAGTCGTAACGTACCGTAGGGTCGGCGTTTTCGTTCAGCGTCAGACCGGCAGAGGTGTGTTTCATGAAAAGATGTAACAAACCACTTGGGGGCAGTTGGGGCAATTGTTTTACTATCAGATGGGTTATCAAGTGAAAACCGCGTCTAAAAGGGGGGAGTGTGATTTCGGATTGGGATGTCATTGGAGGGGAGTTTTAAGGGGAATTGAAACGGGAGGAACTTTGCAACGGCATCCCTGCCGTTGATGCTTATTGGCGGGCCCGGATTTCGACGCGGCGGATTTTGCCGCTGATGGTCTTAGGTAGCTCGTTGACGAACTCAATGATACGCGGGTATTTGTAGGGGGCGGTAACTTGCTTGACGTGTTCCTGTATTTCTTTAACAAGCGCGTCGCCGGCTTTTTCTTTGTATTCATTTGAGAGGACGATGGTAGCCTTGACGATTTGACCGCGCATCTCGTCGGGGACGCCTGTGATGGCGCATTCAACTACGGCAGGGTGCGTCATCAATGCACTTTCCACTTCAAAAGGGCCTATCCGGTAACCGGAGCTTTTAATCACATCGTCGGCGCGGCCAACAAACCAGTAATAGCCGTCCTCATCACGCCATGCTACATCGCCTGTATAGTAAATACCGTCGTGCATCGCCTCGTGAGTACGCTCCGGTTCGCGGTAATATTCATGGAATAATCCGATGGGTTTATTGCCGGTATAAACAACTATCTGCCCTTGCTCACCGTCTTCGGCACGTGTCCCGTCCGGTCGTAAAATATCAACATCGTATTGCGGATTAGGAAGCCCCATCGAACCCGGTTTGGGCGTTGTCCATGGGAATGTGCAAACAGTCAGCGTTGTTTCTGTCTGGCCATATCCTTCCATCAGTTTGATGCCCGTCTGTTTGAAAAACGTATTAAAAACAGAGGGATTGAGCGCTTCGCCGGCGAGTGTGCAATATTTCAATGACGACAGGTCGTATTTAGACATGTCCTCGCGTATCAGGAAGCGGAATATGGTAGGCGGCGCACACAGCGATGTGATACGATAATCTTGTATCATCCGTAGCATATCGGCTGGTGTAAACTTGTCATGGTCATACACAAAAACGGTAGCGCCGGCAATCCATTGTCCATAGAGCTTTCCCCAAACGGCTTTCCCCCACCCCGTATCAGCAATGGTCAGATGCAGACTGCTTTCGTTTAGGTTATGCCAAAAAGTGGCGGTAGAGATATGTCCTAACGGATACAGCGAATCGTGAATCACCATTTTAGGCTCGCCCGATGTCCCTGAAGAGAAATACATCAGCGAGGTATCTTCATTCGTATTGACATGGTCGGGTCGAACAAAAGGGGCAGTTGACGAGATACCTTGATGGAAATCTTCAAATCCTTCCGGTATCATTGGGCCTATTGACACTAATTTTTCGACCGTCGGTGATTCGGGCAATGCGGCATTGATATGATTGATTATCACCTCATCGCCTACGCTGACAATCATCTTGATGCTGGCTGCATTGGCGCGGTAAATGATATCTTTCTTTGTCAATAAATGGGTCGCAGGAACAGCCACCGCACCAAGTTTGTGTAACGCCACAATAGAAAACCAAAATTCATACCGGCGTTTGAGGATAAGCATCACCATATCGCCCTTCCCTATACCCAAGGATTGAAAGTAAGAGGCTGTTTGGTTGGAATACCTTTTTATCTCTTCAAAAGTAAAATCTCTATGATCGCCCTTGTCATTGGTCCAGCATAACGCTCTTTTTAAAGGCTCTTTATCAGCCCAGGCATCCACCACGTCATATCCGAAATTGAAGTTTTTCGGAGGCGTTATTTTGAAGTTTTGCCTGAAATCGTCCTGTGACTTAAATGTTGTCTGTTTTAAAAATCGTTCTAATAAAAACATGATTAATAATGAATAAATTTCTGTTACTTGTTACATCCTGTTGTCTCAATTTACATCCCCCTGCCCCCCTGACTGTCGGCAGACACGGCATAAAAAGGGGGAGTTAAGTGAAACCTGAATTAAAATATTATCGCTACGAATTTCACTTCATTTCCGTCTAACGCTTTCATACCATGTGGCAGTTCGGAGTTGAAGTAGATGCTGTCGCCTTCCTCTAAAATGATGTCTTTGCCGCTGATTTGAATCAGCAAACGACCGCTAATCACAAAATTAAATTCCTGTCCCGCATGTGAGTTCAGATAAACAGGCTCGTTTTCCGGCTTCGGATGCACGGTTACTAAGAACGGGTCGGCTTTACGCTTGGAAAAACCGGCAGCAAGGGATTGGTATTTGTAGGCTTTCGTCCGTTCAACCGAAACGCCCTTTCCCTTGCGTGTCACATAATAGGAACTCATCTTCGGCTCGTCGCCGAACATCAACGTTGTCAGTTCAACGTTGTAAGTGTGCGATATCCGGTGGAGTATACTTACCGAGATATCAACTGTTCCGCTTTCCAATTCAAGATATTTGTCCGGAGAGAGACCACAGGTTGTGGCTATCTCTTCAACACATAGTTCCAGAACTTCTCTGAGGCCTTTCAGACGCTCTGCGATTTGTTTAATTTCTTCGTTCATTTATTTAAAAATTATGTTAATAATATCGAATTACATCCCCCTGCCCCCATTTTTCTTCACTTCGTAAAGAGACACATTATTTTAATTATAACATCAAGGAACGTTCTTCACTTCGTAAAGAGACACATTATTTTAATTTTAACATCAAGGAACGTTCAAAGGGGGGCGTTGGAGGAATTGGGTTATTTGCGGGATTAGGGGGTGGTAGTCGTCATTGACAATCACAAAATCAGCTTGCTGTCGTTTGATGTCGTCGTGAAGCTGGCGGTTCATCCGTTTCATCACCTCCGCTTCCGAAAGACCGTCGCGTTGCATCACACGGGTTAGCCTTACTCCAACAGGGGTATAAACTAACAACACTACATCCACATCTCTTACAAATCCCGATTCAATTAATATGGCCGATTCCAAAGCGCAAAAGTTGGTAACCTGTTTAGCAGCCCATTCCTTGAAATCTTTTCTTACAACCGGATGAATGATGCTATTTACTTTCTTCAATAGCATTTCGTCGTTAAAGATAAGCGTGGCAAGTCTTTGTCTATCCAACTTGTCGTTATTATAAATAGCATCATCAATCAATGCTTTCAACTTTTTGCAAATAGCAGGCGAGGTGTCGGATAGCCTTTTGCTTTCGTCATCCGCCCGATAAACCGGTATTCCTTCCAATTCGAGGAGAGACGAAACGACCGATTTGCCGCTTCCAATACCTCCTGTTATGCCAATTTTAATCATGATGTTCGATGATAAATTCTAACTCTTTGGGAGAAATAACCGGATTAGTTACGTAATGAGGCTTGCGGGTAAGCCTTACGGGTATCTTGCCGGTTGCCTGATACGCTTCAAACACGTAAAAAGGGAGTGCGATTTCGAGCTTGTCTTCAGTCAGTTCCCGAAACTGTGACAAAGGGATATAACAAGTCACCTCGACGGACGAAGGGAACAAACGTAAAGCATAATTGTCCGGCATATCCGTGCACAGTACCGGTAATTTCAATTTCTTTTCCGTGAACTCTTCGACGGGAATAATTAGATTCACCGTTTCGATTTCCGGTTTGATACCTTCGGGCAGCTCAAGTGGGACAGTCAGCTCGGTTGTTTTCGATACATTTTCTAAAGTAACCGGTTTGGTCTTTACCTCCTTCAATCCCGAAAGCGCTTTGTAACTGCCAAAAAAACGCATCTCGGCAGCCGAAACGGTTATGTTTCCGGAGATTTGAAATCCCGGCTTCGTGACAATAGAAACTTGGGCAGTTACAGGTAACAACTTGTTACTAAGTAAATCGTAAGCAAGCTCCATTTCACGGGGTTCAAACGAAAGGATTGAAGTAGAAGCCGAAAAATGCTTGGATAGCTCGGTCTCAAGCATCCGGTTTGTTATCAGAAGTGTCGTATCCGATGAGGGTGATAGGCCCGAAACGGAAATATCTATCGAATGGGAACGGGTGTTCCATAGATAATAAAGCAAAAGTGAGCCTTTCTCTTTGATAGAAACGCTGATAAATTCAGGGTTTCTATCCGACAGAACCCAATCAGCCGGAATGTTCCTGTAATGAACGGGGAGTTCAATCCGTTGTTCGTATTCCTGCTGGAGTGTTTGCAAAAACCAAAAGATAAACGCCAACAACAAAAAGGAAATAAAAATCAATAATTCTTTCCATTGTTGATGACGCAGAAAAACGCCCGATGGTACCATCCGACCTTTGAATGCAGACCTCCACTTATTCTGCATAAGATATCAAATGAAAGGTTGTTATTTGACCTGACTGTCTTCCGAAGAGGCATAGACTGACCCCTTATCGACACGAATACGGACGCCTTCGGATATTTCTATCAGCATGCTTGTATCGGCAATCTCTTTTATCCTGCCGTGAATGCCCCCTGCAAGAATTACCTTATCACCGGTTTTCATGGCTTCCCGTGATTTTTGTATGTCTTTTTGGCGTTTTTGTTGCGGCCTGATCATAAACAGATAGAAGATGGCTACCATCGCCACAATCATTAATATGCCCATATAGGAGCCTGAGCCTTCTCCCGGCGCTTGTAATAATACATTTAACAAATTCATATAAATAATATTTAAAGATTAAAAAATCATTCTTTGATAGGGCCTTCTTCTACATCTTTCAAGAGGCGATGTTCTTTTTTCAGCTCTACGACAATCGAATCCAAAACCCCGTTTATAAAAGAACCGCTTTTGGGGGTACTGTAATATCTGGCGGCATCGATATACTCGTTCATCGTAACGCTGACAGGTATAGTCGGGAAATTCATGAACTCGGCAACAGCCACCTGCATGATGAGCAAATCCATATTGGCGACCCGTTCCGATTCCCAATTCTTGGTATGCCTGTCGATAAGTTCGCGGTACTCATCGCCATGTAATAACGTCGCACGAAATAGTTTGATAACGAAATCAAAGTCTTCCGTGTTGTTATACATCGGCATAAGGGATTGCTTCTCTCCATCCGCCTCAGAAAACCGTTTGATGGTTTTAATAACAAACGATTCGATAATATCCACATCATCATTCCAATAAATACTTTTCTCTTCCAAGTAATCCTCTACAAATACGTTATTAGAGATGATGCGTTTAAAGACAAGACGCCAAAATTCCCTGTCTACCTCATAACTGTCGGTTTCATTTTTTATATAGTCGGCATAAACATCCGAAACCAAAATCATCTCAAGCAGTTTCTTGACAAAATTTCTGTCATCCGCCCAAGAGATGCCATGCTGCTTAACGTACTTTCCAAGCTCTTCATTTTGAGCTATCTGGCCGGCTAAACGGTTGTTCAGGATGCGCAAATCCGGATGTTGTTCCTCCAATGTAGGGCGATATTTGTTACGTTTCGTTTCTATCACCCGCTCATACATGTTCGTTATCTCAACTATCAATAATAATAAATAGTGGTACAGGTCGTATGAACGACGCAAACTCAACAGCAACTCATTCTCGGCTACTCTCAAATCTTTAGCCCCTTTTTGATAGTATGCATATACGATCTGCAATACCTTAATACGGATTAAAATTCTATTAATCATCAGTTTAAAGAACATCTATATCTGTAAAACACCGCGAAGGTACAACATATTCCCGAAATACGAAAACTTCACTGCTTCAAAAAATAAAAAAGCCCCGAAGGCTTTTGAGCCTCCGGGCGCTTTTCTCTACCGATTTGTTTGCTTCATGCGGGATGAATAGCTTCGGTCGGACAAGAATCCGAACAAGCGCCGCAGTCTGTACACAGATCAGCGTCGATGCTATAGATGTCGCCTTCCAAAATAGCTCCTACCGGGCAGTCATCAATACATGTTCCGCAAGCAATACAATCATCACTAATTACGTAAGCCATAGTTTATATATTTAATTAATAACACTTTGAGTTTTTCGGCTTTCAAGTAAAAACCTTCGAGGCCTCTCAAAAACGCTTACAAATATACAGGTTTTTTTTCATAAGCAATACATTGGGCGTTTTTTTTTTTAAATATTTTTGGGCAGGTTTTTTTTTCTACGGATTTGTTGCGAAATAAATTGACTATTCATGTTATTGGCAGACCCCGATAAAATTTGACGGCGACCATATTAGCTTCATCCAAGTCGTCAATAACAAAAACTGTAGTCAAACAATATTTTTATCAGTTCTGCGTTACTGTATAAATAGAATAGTTAGCATTTGAAACGGACAGTTATTTTTCTACTATTGGTGTTGTGCGCTTTTCCTTTGGCGGCTCAGACGCGGAAAGTGCAGAACCAACCGTATGCCGACCACAAACTGTATCATATCGGGTTTCATGTTGGGATGCATGCACAAGACCTTATCCTAACCAATAACGGCATCTCAGCGCCTAACGGAACGATATGGTTTGCCGAAATACCCAATTATACGCCCGGATTTAGCGTCGGAATGATTAACGACCTCTTTATGAACCCCTACATAAACCTGCGTTTCACTCCAACACTTCATTTTGGCGATAAGACCATCGTTTTTAGAGAGCCTTTTATCGAAGAAGAAAAACGTATCAGCCTGCGTACAAATTACTTAGATTTTCCTTTAGATGTTAAAATATCTTCTATGCGGATGAACAACTGTCGTCCATACATCCTCGGAGGAGCCTACGGCACTGTCGAACTCGGACAAAAACTTGGACTTCCACTGTTAATGAAAAATAGTGACTACGGGGTTGAGTTTGGCTTGGGTTGTACCTTTTATTTACCTTTTTTCCGGTTAGCGCCCGAACTGAAATTCAAGTTCGGACTACCCGATATCCTCAAAAAAACACGGGATGACCTGACAAACGAAAGCGATAAGATTTACACAGACGCTTTATCAAAAGCGACGTCAAGGATGATAGTCTTTACGTTTAACTTCGAGTAAATCATTGCAAAAAAATCAACCGGAAAAAAATATATACGAAAGGAGCAGACAATAATACACTGTCAAACCGGTCGAAGACGCCTCCGTGTCCGGGTAGCATTTTACCCGAATCTTTTACCCCATACGTCCGTTTAACTAAAGATTCAATCAAATCGCCATAAGTGGCTGATATTACAGTTATTATAGCAAAAGCTAACCAATAATACAATGACAGTTCCATAAAAAAATGGGATAACACAAGCGCTGTGATAAAAACAACGACTAAACCGCCAAAAAATCCTTCCCATGATTTTAATGGTGAGACGCTTACAAATAACCGATGCTTGCCAATCCATGTGCCTACTAAGTATGCGCCCGTGTCGTTTAACCAAATAAAAATGAAAACCATTAATACCAAAAACGGTTTATATTCAGGTGATTGCATATAGGCAACAAACGATAACAACGACAAAAAACCGGCAAAATAAAACTGAGCGAAGCATATCTGACCCCATTGTACCACCGGATTGCTGTTGCGTACATACAGAGAGGAGATAAATAGTATTAATAATAGCAGGATATATGGTATGTAAATCAAACTTCCAACGTAATGGCCTGCAAACAAACAGGACACGAAAAAGAGATACATGCCTCCTATTATTCCTAAGAAACGCTGCCATTTTAAGCCGTTATTTTTAGATAATGCGTAAAATTCATGGATGAGTAACCCGACGATAAGGCTGAAAACACCTGCAAAAAGGAGGGGGTGGAGGCATACCGATGTTACAATAATTGCGACAAAGACTATGCCGGTTAAAGCTCTTATTATTAGATTTTTCATAGTTTATTTTTGTATACGGATGACACGGATTTAATTTATGATTCAGATAGTAGTGGACAGAAAACCTGATACCTGATACCTGTTTATCGGGTTTCGGCAGTGATTTCTTCGCTGCGGGAAACCCATTGCCGTTTACCAAAGATTTTTTCTACGTCTTCTGCATAGATGACTTCAGCTTTCAGCAAAAGCATGGCTAACTGGTCGTGTTTTGCTGCGTTTTCTGACAGGAGGTGTTTGGCGCGTTCATATTGCTCGTTGACAATGGCTTGTACCTCTTCGTCGATCATTCTGGCTGTTTCGTCGCTGTAAGGCTTAGTAAAACCCCAATCCTGTCCTGTCGAATCATAATAGTTCAGGTTGGGCATTTTTTTGCTCATCCCGAAATATACAACCATGGCATACGCCTGTTTGGTGACGCGCTCCAAGTCGTTAGAGGCGCCGGTCGAAATTCTGCCAAGGAACAGCTCTTCGGCTGCGCGCCCGCCTAAAGTTGCGCACATCTCGTCCATCAACTGCTCGCGTGTCGTTATCTGCCTTTCTTCAGGCAGGTACCAGGCAGCGCCCAGCGCTTTTCCGCGCGGGACGATAGTCACCTTTACCAAGGGGTTAGCATGTTCCAACAGCCAACTGAGGGAGGCATGCCCCGATTCGTGAACCGCTATACTTCTTCTTTCGTTCTCTGTCATTATCTTACTGCGCTTTTCAAGGCCGCCTACTATGCGGTCGACAGCGCTCATAAAATCATCTTTTTGCACCCATTTTTTACCGTTACGGGCTGCTATTAATGCCGCTTCGTTACATACATTGGCTATATCGGCGCCCGAAAATCCCGGTGTCTGGCGGGCTAAGAAGTCGGTATCGACCTGCGAATCTATCTTAATAGGACGCAGATGAACGACAAAAATCTCCTTTCTCTCGTTCAGGTCGGGCAGATCGACATAAATCTGCCGGTCAAAACGTCCGGCGCGTAACAGGGCCTTGTCGAGCACATCGGCGCGGTTCGTTGCTGCAAGAATGATGACGCCGCTATTAGAACCGAACCCGTCCATCTCGGTCAGCAACTGGTTGAGCGTGTTTTCACGCTCATCGTTGGCGTTCATATTGACATTGCGGCCTCGTGCGCGTCCTACGGCATCGATCTCGTCGATAAATACAATACAAGGCGCTTTCTCTTTCGCTTGTCGAAACAGGTCACGTACCCGCGATGCCCCTACCCCAACAAACATTTCAACAAAATCCGACCCTGATAACGAAAAAAACGGCACGTTGGCTTCGCCGGCAACTGCCTTGGCTAACAGCGTTTTGCCAGTTCCAGGAGGGCCTACTAACAAAGCGCCCTTGGGTATCTTACCGCCAAGCTCCGTATATTTTTGCGGGTTCTTTAAAAAAGAAACGATCTCTTCGACCTCCTGTTTGGCTTCGGCTAACCCGGCTACATCTTTGAAAGTAACCTTGTTTTTCATGTCCTTATCAAACAGTTGCGCCTTCGACTTGCCCACGCTAAAAATACCCATGCCCCCGCCGCCGGCACCGCCGGACATACGTCGCATAAAAAATAGCCATATCATGATAATCAAAAGAAAAGGACCAATAGAAAAGAATATGTTCCATAACATATCGTCCCCATCTTTGAAAATGACATCCGCCGAGATGTTATTTTCTGCCGCCTCTTTATCGTAAAAGTCGGAAAACTTATCCGCCGAAGGTATCTTAACCGACACTTTGGTGACGGCTTTCAACGCTTTTTCGGTGTCATACTTGAAGACATCCCTGTATCGTTCTTTCTTAACCGTCGCTTCAATCGCATTTTTTTTGTTATAAACGAGGATACTTTCAAAAACATCCGTCCGCGCAAATTGCATAAATTCCGTCCAAGTGATTTCCTTAGTTGCTGGCGTGTCATTGATAATATACATCGTTATCAACGGAATAAATATAAGGGCATAGAGCCACCAAAGGCTGGTACCGGATTTCTTATTCGGATTCCTTGGATAGTTTTTATTCGGATTTTTATCTTTCTCTTCCATAGTCAATAATTATTATACACCATCGGGAATTTGGGTGATTTTAGCGTCTTCCCACAACTGCTCAAGCCGGTAAAAAGCGCGTAGTTCGGGTAAAAAAATGTGGACAATCACTGTCCCGTAGTCTAACCCTATCCATCGGGAGTTACGCATCCCGTCCATAGAAAGCGGTCTTTCTTTCAGTTCTTTATTTACAAACTCCCAGACCGAATCCGACAACGCCATCAGTTGGTTGGGGTTGTTGCCTTCACATATAACCATAAACCGGCAAATAGCGCCCGGTGTATTACGCAAATCTATTGAAACGATATGTCGTCCTTTTTTCTCCTGCAATCCTTTAACGATTGTATCTAATAGTAATTCCGTTTGATCCATTTAAAAAAACTGTTTTTTGCCCTGCAAAGATAGCGATAATTGAACATTCCGCAAAAAACTTGCATTTTTATTACCTAAATGAGAATTTCTGTTTTAAAAAAAACGGCAAAAAATGATGCGAAACACGATTTTTTTTTGTTTTTCCCAAAAAATTTCTACCTTTGCGCCGTCTTACGATGCCATTTTGTTCTATGGTGTAATGGTAACACGTCAGATTCTGGATCTGAAATTCAAGGTTCGAGCCCTTGTGGAACAACAAAAATATTAAGCTGAAAGCCTTTTTCAGTTATAGTGTTAGGGCAACGCCCTACAAATTAGAATGCCCCCTCATCAAGCACAGAGTTTGATGGGGGGCATTCTTTGAATAGAGGGCATATACCTTTAACTGATTTTTCAATAACCCGGGTTCTGTTCTATCAGATTATTGCTACCGATGACTTGTTCGGAGATGGGGAACCGGTTCTGGTGTGGCTTGTTCGTGGCCGTGTGGTCCCACCACGATTGGGTGCTGTATTTATCCCAACGGATGAGGTCGGTACGGCGTCGTCCTTCGCCGAGGAACTCTACTAACCATTCATCTAACATACGCCATTCGTCTAAGTTGTCGGAGGTTACGGGGTTGGGGTCGCCATCTGTGAAATAGCGTTTGCGAACTTCGTTAATCAATGAGGCGGCGCCTGCTTTTTCGCCCGCTCTTAACTTACATTCTGCTAACATGTAATAGACTTCAGCCAGGCGGAAAACAGGGATGTCGGGGTTACCTCGCAAAGTCCTGTCGGCTAACGAGGGTATTGGTGAGAACTTACCTAAGCGGACACCCGATGCCTCTTCACCCCAGCGTGCACCTTCCCTTCTATAGTCGGCTTCGGCGCCTGCCTGCGGAAAGATACGGGCTATCTGGTCAACAAGTTTAACAATTTCGGTTGGTTTAACTTGCCGGTTGCCTCCATGGCATACCTTCCCAGTCACCGGATTAATCAACTCACCAAAGTAGAACATACCGCGATACTTGCCATTTCCTTCGTAGGCGCGCAGTTGTTTGCGCAAATCTTTGTCATGGAACTTACCAAACGGGCTTCCTAACCGGAAGGTGCCTTTGGGACTGGGATTGTCACTCCAGGGCAGGTATGACTTGCCGTCAACATCTAACGATGGCACTAAGCAATAGCCGTTGTTACGGTTGCCTATCTCGCCGTTGTCCCAATACTCGCCCATGCCATAGTGGGCGGAATGAACGCCGACACTTCTTTCACTGCGGGCGTTCTGGCTGGGAACCGACCAGATAATTTCGGTTGACTTTTCGTTATTGAAACCAAAAATTTGCGTCCAATCGGATTCAAGTTTATAGGCTCCATAAGTGCCGTCGATAATAGCCTGACAAAGAGCAGCGCAATCGGAAAACTTATTCTGGCGAATATACGGGCCGGCATTGAAGTACAGCCTCGCTAACATAAGAGCGGCTGCTGCCTGGTTGATACTGCCCGTTTCCATAGCGCCTAACACAGTTTTCTTTGGCAATTTTGGTAAAGCTTCTTTTATTAAGCCTTCAATGAAATCAAAAGTCTCCACATCGGTAGAGCGTGGAAGCGCATCCCCCTTGTTAGAGGTGTAAAGCGGCACGCCTCCGAAAAGGTCTAACCCATTCATGTAAAAGAAAGCGGCTAAGGTCTGAAGCTGCATCAGGATAGCATCACGTGTGCCGGCAGGAAACTTCAGCGCATCGAAATCAACAAACTGGTCAATATCATCCTTGGCGCTCCAGGTTTGCGCTACACCCATCGCAAACGCGCGCCAGGCATCATTAACGCCGGGAGTAGTAGGGGAAAAAGAGTGCTGGTACATAAGCAGGTATCTGCCACCATCGTACCAGTCGTTATACCGAGAAGGTACTAACATCTCATCCGTTGTAAATTCCTGAAGCATAAGAAAATTAGAATGCGCCTGATGGTCGGCCATACACCATGCCCAATGTGTAAATGGGCGTCCCATGCGTTGATAAACTTTCTCCTGCGTATCGAAAAACAGTTCGGGGGTAGTTTCCGAATAATAGACTGGATCGACGCTACATGCCTGTAAAAAAGCATATAACGTTATCATCGTTGCTACAGTTATATAAAATAATATCTTTTTCATACTGTTATTCATTTAATAGTTAAAAATTCATTTGAAGACCCAATGTGAAAGTGCGGGTCTGCGGATAAATAGAGGCTTTCCTTTCTGTACCTTCTTCCCATCCGGTGAGGTTCACTTCCGAAGGATTCAGACCCGGATATTTTGTCAGGGTCAATACATTATTACCGGTAAAATAGAACATAATATTGTCTACTAATTTAGTATATTTTTTCATCGGCAAGGTGTATCCTAACGTGAAATTCTGAACCTTCAAAAAGGTACCGTCATAAAGGAAATAATCACAAGCGGCAGGGCGTCCGGTGATATGTGCATTCTTGCGGATAGCATCGTATATCATGTTACCCTGTGCAACGTTTCGCAGTCCATATTCCAATTCGATGGCATTATAGATTGAGAAATCAATGTAGCTGGTGAGGGTAGCGCTAAGTGACCAGTTTTTATAACCGACATTGTGCGTCCATCCGAGCAAGACTTTGGGGTAATAGCTTTTCATATAAACGCGGTCGCCTACCTTGCCATCGTCGGAATAAATGACCTCATTATCCTTGTTGTAAATCTGAAATCTCCCGTCATCGCTAACGCCTGCATATCGGTACATGAAAAAACTCCCTACTTCGGTTCCTTCTTCGAAGCGATGTGCATATTCTACCCAGTTGTTGATATAATAGCTGTTGTAAAACGTTGAATTTCCCCAGAGTGTTCCGACAAATGTTTTATTGTGAAAAGCGTTCAACGAAGTAGAATACTTCCAGTTTTGCGAACGAACAATATCAGCGCCGAGTTCAATCTCCCAGCCTTTATTTTCCAAAGTGCCAATATTTTTGTACATAGAAGATTCGGTATTAGGTGGTTGCGGAACTTCAACGTTATAAAGTAATCCTTGTACTTGACGGCGATAAAGGTCGACCTTCCCATAAATACGGTTTTTAAGGAATGAGAAGTCAACCCCGATATTCCATTCGTGTTTTTCTTCCCATCCGAGCATATCGTTAATATTTCGGGTAACGCCATATGAGTAAGCCCAGTTGCCGTTAGGTAATAGCCAGTAGGTATCGGAGCCATACATACGTGCGGCATAATTGGCCGAGAACCCTTCGTTACCTGTTACGCCATAAGCAAGGCGCAATTTGAGGTCACTTACCCATAACACATCATCCATGAAACCTTCTTTTGATAACCGCCATCCACCGGAGAGCGACCAGAAGGTACCCCAGCGGTTTTTAACGGCAAACTTACTAGAGCCTTCCCGTCGTATGGAAGCCGAAACCATATATTTATCTTCAAAGGCATAGCTGACGCGGGAAAAATAGGCAAGCAACCGTTGCGTAATACTTTTGCCCGAACTCATACCAGCGCTGCCTTCGCGCAAACGGGAGCCTTCACCGATGTTCCAAAACCGAACCAGATCATTCGTGAAGTTGGAATTATTCAACGAAAAATTCTCACCGTTTCTTTCGTAATAGCTATAACCTGCAACTGCATTGACTGTATGTGAACCAAAATCGTTAATATACGACAGATAACCGTCCGAATTTATCAGCTCTGTTTTGCTAAACTCTAACGAGCCATAGCCTTTGCGTGCAGCGCGCAGCTCTTCGCGGGAGAACATGGAACGGTAAAAATGTCTTTCCCATTGCCTGTTTTCATAAGCAACCGTCTGTTGGTATTTTAATCCGGGAACGGGTAATATGTTCAGCGTAAGCGACACATCGGGACGGAACCATTTATCTAAGCCTTCGTCGATACGGAGCGCCGCTTCGCCTATCTCGTTCATCTCGGTATTATCGCCGGTTGTCCAGATGTTCCATCCGGTCTGACTTTCCGGATCGCGCACGGCTTGTGTCGGGTTTGCACGCATGATTCCTTCAATAGAAGGTTTGTTTTGATTACGCCATGCCTGGCGGTAGTTGACATGGGTCGAGATGTCTAACCAGCCCTCTAACAGTTTGAAGTCTCCGTTTATACGTCCGGCATAGTCCTCACGTGTATCGCCCCGCAGAACGCTTTGGTTATTATCATACGTCATGCTTGTGTAGATACGCGCGTTGTCAGCTCCGCCCTGTATCGTGATGACATGACGGTAAGAAGTGGGGTCGGAGTTCAGGGCTTCGTTCCACCAATCGGTGTCATGTCCCTCGTTGTTCTTCGCGCCAGCATACGTAGCGACATAGTCGGCGGCATTGAGCAGGTCGGGTCTCCCAAATGCCTGTTTAAAAAGTACTTCGCCAGTATATGTCATTTTTAACTTGCCGGGTTGTCCCTTTTTAGTAGTAATCAATAGTACACCACCAGTAGCGCGTGTGCCATAGATAGCGCCGGCTGATGCGTCCTTGAGAAAGTCGACCGACTGTATCTCTTCCGGTGTAACCGAACGGATGTCACCACCCGGCATCCCGTCAATGACAACTAATAAATCGCGCGAGGCATTAAACGAAGCCATACCGCGCATTTGGTAGGTGTTACCCGAGTTAGGACTTGCCGTTCCCGACATCACTAAGCCGGCAACCTTTCCTTCCAAAACAGTAGCGATCGTACCGCCTCCTACCCCCTTAGGCAGATCGGCTGCCGACAGCGAAGTGATAGAACTCGTTACCTGTCGCTTTTGCATCGTACCATAACCGACGACGACAACCTCGTCAATCAGTTGGGTATCCTCTTTCATTGTCACGTTTATCACACGCTGACTCCCAACCGGAATCTCCTGTGTGACATAACCAATGTACGAAAATACTAAAACAGCATCTCGACTGGGAACTGAGAGAGAAAATGTCCCATCTGCATTGGTTCCGGTACCCAATACTGTACCCTTAATCGCAACATTTACTCCCGGTAATGGTCCTGAATTGTCGGAAACAGTACCGGTCACAGTAACAGACTGTGCAGATACAAACTGCGAAAATGCAAAAATGCACGTCGCAATTATGCACAGAAAACTCAAAAAAGGATTAGCTTTCTTGATTGGTTTAGATTTTTTAAAATAATACTTCATAAATAAAAAAATGAAAGTGAATATTGTTTAAAGATATAGAAAATAATGCCGCAAATATACAATATTTTATTTAATTTATTACTTTTGTCGCCATTATTTTATAGTTAGATATGGAAAAGAATTTAAAGATTTACGTTATTTCACTGGCTATCTGCTTAATATGCTCATTTAAGCTGTCAGCGCAGGAAAAATTACACTATTGGGGAGATAGCATATCGTACCTTCAGGAACAGGCTTCGATGGTTATCAACGAGGCGTATAAAAATTTAACAACTTATCCGCCAGGGACGGTTGCCGGCAATGAACGAAGGTTAGCCTTGTTTGCACTCGACGCCCTTTTTCACGACACACGTTTGGACAACGGTGTCGCATTTATGTCCTACATGGATCGTGCTATTACCTATTTATCGACCGATATTAGGAGGAATAAACCGACGGGTAACGAAATACGTTTTTATCGTTTTTACAATCACGGGTTTATTATACAAACTCCCCAAGCGGTTATTGGCATTGATTTGGTCAGAGGCGGAAGAGCCGATAAGCCTTTTATCGGTGAAAAATTAATGCGTGCTATCGTTGAGTTATGCGACGTGCTATTTATTACGCATGCACATGGCGACCATGCCGACCTTTCGGTAGCGAAAATGTTTAGCGAACAGGGAAAAACTGTTGTTGTACCGGAAGAGATATGGAAGGAATCAGGTTTACGATTACGTGTCATGCGGGGAACGGAAATGATACGGGAATCCGTCCGACTTCCGGAGAAAAATACCACGCTACTCGTGCAGGTTTATCCGGGTAAACAGGGCAATATGTTAAACAATGTATATGCGATAACATTACCTAACGGGCAAACCATCATGCACACCGGTGATCAGGATTATTCCGATGAGTTAGTTGCCAAAATAAGTAGCGAAACGACAGTAGATGTCCTTTTAGTACAATGCTGGATGATGCCCATGGATAAATTTGTATCAGGGATAAAGCCAACCTTAATCATTACCGGCCATGAGAACGAAATGATGCATACCATCGACCACAGGGAATCCTACTGGCTGACATTCAGAAGAATGTCTGGTATAACGATCCCGTATGTCGTCATGGCCATCAGCGAATCATATCTTTTTTCCAAGTTGTAACAACGGCATCCTGCCGTTGCAATGTAACGATATTGTAACCTGTAAAAGTGAGCCGGTCAGTTGCTCCGTCCCAGTGACCGGTGTTAATTTCTGTATTCCATTTTGAAGCTGTCGTCGTTCCTGGGGCGAGATTTTTCGCGGACATTGGCTATTTTGTCGAACTCTTCACGCAGGCCTACGATGATACGGTCGTATTCGCGCTGGCCGGTGCCGGCGGGGATGAGGTGGCCGCAGATGACGTTTTCTTTTAAGCCTTCTAACAGGTCAGTTTTGCCGTTGATAGCGGCTTCGTTGAGCACTTTGGTCGTTTCCTGGAACGAGGCGGCCGACATGAAGCTGGTCGTCTGTAAGGCGGCGCGGGTGATACCCTGCAATATCTGGTTGGTCGTTGCGGGAATGGCATCGCGTACCTGTACCAATTTTAAGTCACGGCGTTTCAGTTGGCTGTTTTCGTCACGTAGCTTGCGGGCTGTAACGATTTGTCCGGGACGTAACGTCTGCGAATCGCCTCCGTCGGTAACTACTT
>CAYUAK010000139.1:0-1763 GCA_964442765.1 uncultured Tannerella sp.
TCATCCGTGTGCAAAAATTTACTTGAAATAAAAGACCTTCACGTCTCCATCAACGAAAAAGAGATCCTCAAAGGCATCAACATAACTGTCCGAGCAGGCGAAGTTCATGCCATCATGGGCCCCAACGGCTCAGGGAAAAGCACCCTAAGCAACGTCTTAGTAGGCCATCCCGCTTTCATCGTCACAAGAGGCACAGTCCTATACAAAGGCAAAAACCTCTTAGCCCTCCCCCCCGAAGAGCGCAGTCATGAGGGCATCTTCCTCAGCTTCCAATATCCGGTCGAGATACCCGGCGTCAGCATGGTCAACTTCATGCGCGCTGCCGTGAACGCCCACCGTGAGTATCGTGGCGAAGACCCCGTTTCGGCGACCGACTTCCTGAAAATGATGCGCGAGAAACGCGAGTTAGTAGAGATGGACAGCAAGCTAACAGGCCGTAGTGTGAACGAAGGCTTTTCGGGCGGCGAAAAAAAGCGGAACGAGATATTCCAAATGGCGATGCTCAATCCCACGCTATCCATCTTAGACGAGACCGACAGCGGCCTTGATATTGATGCGCTACGCATCGTAGCCAACGGCGTCAACAAACTAAAGTCGCCCGACAACGCCACCATCGTGATCACCCACTACCAGCGTTTGCTCGACTACATCAAACCCGACATCGTACATGTCCTGTATAAAGGTCAAATCGTAAAGACCGCAGGCCCCGATTTAGCCCTCGAACTCGAAGCTAAAGGTTATGATTGGATAAAAACTAGTGGTTAATGGTTAATGGTTAATAAGTAATTATCTTTTTTTATGGGAGCAGAAAATCAGTATTTGGATTTATATCGACAGCATGAAAGTGTAATTCGTCATCATTCACCCGGTAACATGAATGATTTACGCGAAAAAGCTTTCACTGATTTTCAATGTGCCGGTTTCCCTTCAATGAACGACGAGGATTTTCGCTACACTGATATCATCAATATTTTTAAACCGGATTACGGCCTCAACCTGAACCGTTTTAAGACACGCATCGACCCGGCGGAAGTTTTTCGTTGTGATGTACCCAACATGAGTACGCAGGTATATTTTGTAGTCAACGATTCCTTTTACGAAGAAGTATTACCCCCTTCATTGCTACCCAAAGGCGTATTTGCCGGAGGAATAAAATCTTTTGCAGAGCAATATCCGGATATCCTGTCAACTTATTACGGCAAAATAGCGCAAACATCAAAAGACGCTATTGACGCAATAAATACCCTGTTTGCCCAGGATGGTTTCGTTCTATATGTCCCTCGTGGCATAAAAATCCAACGGACTATTCAATTGGTGAATGTAATCCGAAGCCGGGTGAATGTAATGGCAAACCGCCGAATTTTGGCGATCCTAGAGCCTTATTCCGAAGCGCGTCTTTTGGTTTGCGACCACAGCATGAATCAAGTGAAAAGCCTTACAACACAGGTCGTTGAGATATTTGCAGGCGAAGGCGCTTATTTTGACTATTACGACTTGGAAGAAAGCACGGTTTCGACTATCCGCTATTCGTCATTACATGTTGAGCAGCAGGCTTTTTCCAACGTCTTAGTTAATGGTATTACGCTAAATAACGGTTTGACGCGCAATAACTACCATATCCGGCTTCAAGGCGAAGGGGCGGAAACGACGCTTTGCGGCATGGCGATTCAGGATAACAACCAGCAGGTCGACACCTATACCCATGTCACCCATGCCGCCCCCCGATGCAAGAGCATACAACTGTTTAAAAATGTGCTCGATGA
>CAYUAK010000140.1:0-1631 GCA_964442765.1 uncultured Tannerella sp.
AATCCATCATGTGGAATGATATTGTCCAACTCCATTGGTTTTGTTTTTTGGAATGTATTATTCACCTCCTTATTCCATCGTTTATATTTAATATTATTATTCGGTATCGTTTGTAATCGATTATCTCACGTTAATTTATTATGTCAACATTTCCGGATTATTTAACCGGATTTCGCCCGGCTTGCTGACTTCTTCATTTAACCTTCAAGTAATCTTCAAGTAATCTTAAGGATATTACAAGGTTAAAATATTGACATTTTGACGCCACAAAGGGATAATGATTCTAAGGAGGTTAACGATATTTATTATACATAGCATAAAGACAGTAATCTCACAGGATGTGAACGATACGATAATGATACGAAGACGCGCGATTGATATCGTGACAGTTAAGAAAATAAAAAGGAGAACATTATTATGAAAAGACGTGCAAGGATTTTATGTTTGTTGGTTTCAGCTTTGGTTGTGTTTGCCATGTTTCCGATACATGCCGCCACGGCGACGGACTACGGCAAGGTTTTCAACGACCTGAAAGTTGACGACGCGAAAAAGTACAACGACCCGCTGCCCACAGGCGGGGGAAAGAAAACAGCGGCGCAAATAAACAAATCGCTCGCAAAGATCGGCAAGAGTATTCCGGGAAAAGGTAATGCGTATGCTGAAAGCTATTTGGCGTTTTCGGCCTATAAAACTGATATCTATTCCATTAAGAAGTTCACGTCATGGACACTGGTATCCGGCACGACCACGCATATTTATTCCGAGTACAATATGTTGAAACCGGTCTATAAAAACACATACTGTGAGTACACCAAATTAACCGCGAAAAACAGCAGGCTCTACAAGTGGGATAAGGGCTGGAATACCGGCAAACTGGTCAAGGCAAAAGTGACCAAGCCCAAGAAGACCGATTACATGAAGTACCCGGACGCCACGGTGCTGGAACAGAAGTGCTTTGTATACAGCTACAAATACAAAGACAAAGCCTCCGGGGAAACCTATACCGTATACAACTGGGTGTCCAAAAAGACCGGGCTGACGCTGAAGACTGTCGAAGCTGAGTCTTCCAGGCCTGTCGCCTATACGACTGTCTATTTTGTACAAAAAATAGAGAAAAAGGAGGCGAAGTTCTTCGACATACCAACAGGCGTGACTTTCAAATAGTATTGTTTTTCAGGTATCAACATTATCAGGCTGCTTCGTTGCGGGGGCAGCCTGTTTGTTTGCCGCCGCGCGGAGGCCGGTTTGGGATTTAATAAAAACATAAGAATTGGTTTAAGGACATATCGGGCAATGTGAGTTATACTTTGTGTGATGTTTTTGGCATGACAGGGGAGGATGAAAACAGTAAAAAGGGAAATCGGCATGAGCACGATGATCCGTACGGAAGGTTTGAAAAAGATCTACCGTGTCGGCAACGAAAAAGTAGCGGCCCTTGCGGGGATAGACCTTGAAATCAAACAAGGTGAGATTTGCTGCATCGTCGGGCAGAGCGGCAGCGGCAAGTCCACGCTGCTCAATATGCTCGCGGGGCTGGAGAAACCCACGAAGGGCACGGTGGTCATTGCGGGTAAAAAAGTCTCGTCGATGGACGAGGAGCGGCTCGCGCCGGTGCGCCAGGGCAAACTCGG
>CAYUAK010000141.1:0-2181 GCA_964442765.1 uncultured Tannerella sp.
AGAATGATGCCCGCGCCGGGGAACATCAGCATGTCATGGCCGATCTTCTTGCGTATCTCGCTTATGTAGCTCATTATACAACCTCCGTCGGTTTTTATGGTACGCAAAGCCTCCTTTTTCAAACTCGAGAAACCCCAAGAAAGGGAAGCAGAACAGAGAAAGGGTCCGAGACTACGGGAAGAAACGGCACAGGGGAAATGCGGAGGAAGAGAACGGGAAGGGCAAAAAGTATCGCAATTAGGCTCAAAAAGTGGTATAATGTAGTCATCACACAACAAACACCACAGAAGAGGTAATTGCGATGATACATTATAGCACAATAGGGCAAGGATTGAAAAGAGGAATAGTAAATTTCACGAAAAAAGTTACAAAAGGATTACCGAAACGGACGCAAAAGTTTGTTACGGACATGATATACGGGATAATAGCCTCGGGCAGCAGTAAACTAAGCAATATCAGTAAAGAACTGAAAGAGGAAATTGCGTTAAAAAAGGTGTCGGAGCGATTGGGACGCAATCTGAAAAACCTATCTGATACAAAAACGCTGATGGAGAATTACATCGAAGTTGTTCGCCCAAGTATCGGGAAGGGCACAATGCTGCTGCTCGACCCGAGCGATGTGATAAAACCGAGCAGCCCGAAAATGGAGGGGATAGGCAAGGTATATGACGCAAGCGAGCAGACTTTTGGAAATGGTTATTGGACGATAGGAGCGGTCGCGCTTACTGAAAGGCGCTGCCAGCCGATTCCGGTTTATGAGAAACTGTACCCATGCAAAAAACAGGGAGGCAGCGGCACGAACGCCGAAATGAAAAACGCGCTTGAGCATTTGCGAAAGCATTTCAGCAAGGATATACCGCGAATTATCGACCGAGGCTTTGATTCCGGCGATATTATCAAGGATTTGACGGATAACGGTGATAAATACATCATACGGGTTAATCAAAACCGGGCAGCTATACATGGGGGAGAGCGGACATATCTAAACGACGTCGTCAAGGGTTTAGTATGCGCGCACGGATTCTCTTACAAAAACAAGACCGACCAAAGGTTTAACTGCAAAATAGGAATGACACAGGTGATACTGCCGAATATGGGCAATATTAAACTGAACTTAGTGGCGGTAAAGGGACTTAAGGATGACCTTGTGCTCTACACAAATCTTGATGAAAACATCGAAAACATTGCAGAGCGCGTTGTAAGGGCATATCTGATGCGCTGGAGAATTGAAGAGTTTTACGAGTTTAAGAAACAAAGATTCAGCTTTGAAGATTTCAGGGTTCGCTCGCTCAAGTCGATTCAATCCTTAGATACTCTGCTTACCATTGCGTCCGGGTACATCGCTATATTAAGCGATAAAGTCGATGAAGAGCCTTATGTCATTGAATTGATCACTGTCTCCGGGCGTATTCAAAAGCCTTTTGCCTTCATCCGTAAAAAGAAGTTCTTTTTATACGCCATTCTCGACGGGATTCAGAGGCTCCTCGCATTCCTCAGATCCGGCATCCATTCCTTCTTTTCTTTGCCTAAGCCTTCCCCTCAGCTTTCTTTCTTTGATTCGTATTTTTTGGGGTAACTCGAGTTTCGCAAAGAGGGTGGCCCGCAGGGCCGGGTGTGTTACTGTCCCCCTAAATTTTAACCCCACCCCGTTGCCGAACCCCCGGTTATATCGGCGGCCGATGACGCCCCGTCACTTCGATCCGAAGGAGTGTTTTTTTCAGGGGTGGGTTTGTCCCGTTTACTGGCGTCTGTTCATGTACTCTAATATAGAATTTTATTAATACTTCGTTTCATATTTTCTTAATTAGTTATGCGATTCGGTTTTCAACACATTTATGCGAAAATGTGTTGAACCACCCCCGAACCCCCAAACCGGCCGTTTACTGGCGTATGTTCATGTCCGCTTATATAGATTCTGGTTTAATTTCTATATCATTATCACTTTATTGGATATAAAACTCATTTTTCAACAAAATTTCAGCAAGCGAAATTTTGTTGAACGACCCCGGACCCCGGGGTGCTTGCATTTCTCAACCCTCCGCCGGAACCGGGCCCCTTGTACCGAGATATGCGTGCCTTTAATATGCTTTGCTCCTGTTCCATGCGCGCACTATACTACTCATCACTTCGCAGCGATGATGCCCTTGTACCGAAGAATGCGTGCCCCTTGATTTGTATTGC
>CAYUAK010000142.1:0-6145 GCA_964442765.1 uncultured Tannerella sp.
AAAGTAATAAAGATTTTTTGATAATAATAAAATGTTAAACTTTATTAAATATTGCTATAAGATTTGGAAAGCAACATAGAAGTAGTTACCTTTTTTGCCAGGTTTAACTTATTTATGATTCAGAAATGCGAAACATTAGTATGATAAAGTAATACAGGATGAAAATAAATATTTTTTTGGGGGGTAAGAATAATAGTTGTAAATTTGTAAACTCAAAAACGGATAATTATTGAAAAAATTGGTTAGTCGAGACAATGAGAGCGTTATTATACAGTGTTTTACTTATAGTTTTGTTCGATTCCTGCCGAGATACGCTGCCGGTTGGGGTGGCGTCGGATTTGTCGCCTGATATTTGGCCGGATTATAAGGATGTGACCATTCCTTACAATATATCTCCGCTAAATTTTGAACTGATGCACCCATCATCCGGCGCTTATGCCGTTTTTTCTGCCGCTGATAAAGAGTTTATAGTCAAAGCGAAAAAAAGGAAGTTTGAGCTGCCTGCCTCTCAATGGGAAAAGCTGACTAAGGCGGCTACCGGTCATTGTATAACGATTACCATCCTGGCAAAAGACAAGGAATGGGTACGGTTACGTCCCTTTCGGTTCTATGTAGCTGACGAGCCGGCTGACGCCTACATCGCATACCGGTTGATAGAACCCGGATATGCCTTATGGGGGCAGATGGGTATTTATCAACGGGATATCTCTACCTTTACCGAAATCGCTATTATGGAAAACCGGTTGACAGGCGGCAACTGTATGAACTGCCATTCTTTTTGTATGCAAAACCCCGACCGGATGCTTTTTCATTTACGCGACTTGTATGCCGGCACACTGATAGTACAAGGTGACTATATCGAAAAATTGGATACGAAAACTGCGCAGACTGTTTCGCCGTTGGTTTATCCTTCGTGGCATCCTTCGGGCGATTTTGTTGCTTTTTCCGTTAATCAGACCAAACAGGCCTACCATATCAACCACCCAAACCGTGTCGAAGTATATGATGAAGCTTCGGATGTGGTCGTTTATGACGTCAAAAAGCACGAAATCGTCACAACACCACCCCTTTCTTCGCCGGATGTTTTAGAGACTTTTCCTGCTTTTTCGCCCGATGGGAAGAGGCTTTATTATTGCTCTGCCCAGACATTACCGATGCCCCAATCGTTTGAAGAAGTGAAATACAGCCTTTGTGCGATAGCATTCAATCCCGAAACACGCAGTTTTGGTACGATTATCGACACGTTATATCAGGCCGAAAAGGAAGGGAAGAGCGTTTCGTTTCCACGTGTCTCACCCGATGGAAAGTATCTGATGTTTACGGTATCCGGCTATGGCAACTTCTCTATCTGGCATCAGGATGCCGATTTGTATATGCTTGATATAACTTCGGGGAAATATTTCCCTTTGGAGGAGCTGAACTCAGAATATGCGGAAAGTTACCACTCTTGGAGCAGCAACAGCCGTTGGGTTGTCTTCGGAAGCCGACGGATGGACGGGCTTTATACGCATCCTTATATAGCTTATATCAATGCGGAAGGGAAGGCTTCCAAACCCTTTCTTCTCCCGCAAAAGGATACGGATTTCTATCGTCGCTTTTTGAAGTCTTATAATATTCCTGAGTTTATTACCGGAAAAGTAAAGGATAGGAAAAGGGAGTTTGCTTTAAAAGCGAAAAAGGATTCGGGGCAAAAGGTGGGTTTTGTACGGATGGGCACACGGGTTGGAGACCAGCGCGAGCAAGGAAAATGAAGGTTATGAAAGAGAGGCGTTTAGATAGTATCAACAGGGTTGTAGACGGGTGGTTACGGCGGTCTATGAGGTTTTTTTGGATGGGTATTGGAGGGGTACTATTTGTTTTTCTTCAATCTTACGCTCAATATTACTTCTTTTACATAGAACAAAATCAGTTCTTTCAAAATTCTTGGCCTTATTTAACGGAGCATCTTTTCAAACCGGGTGGGTTAGCTTTTATCCTGTCCGGTTTTTGCCTTCAATTCTTTCTGATGCCAAGCGCCGGCGCTGCCATTACTGCCTTGTTACTGACCGGCGTTGGATGGCTTACATCTTGTATTATAAGGCAAATATCGCCCCAATCAGGCTTGCTGCCATCCTGTTTGCTGCCTGTTATTGCTCTGATGCTCATTCATTTTAACGCAAACTATCTATTTTCCGGTACAATAGCCTTTTTGTTGATGCTGACCGCTATCCACTTCTCGCTAAAGGTAAGAGACTTTAACCGTCGATTGATTTGTCATTTCTTGATGACACTGATTTTATTTTATTCAGCAGGGTCGATATATGTGTTATATACCCTGACCGTAGCGATTTATGAACTACTAATGGGGAACTCATTTCGCCGGTATTTCAGTTTGTTAGTTATAGGGGAAGCAGTCCTTATTGGATTAGCCGGCGTCTATCTTACGGTTTATGCCCAATATCGTTTTGCTTTTTTGCCTGACAGTTATTTTCATTTTAAATGGCTACCCGGAACGTTACTTTATCTCTCCTGGATAAGTCTGTTATTGCTTGTGACTGTTGCCTGCTTGACACGGAAAAGTAATATCCGATCTTTCATGCTTCAGGTCGTTTTGATAACTGCCGGCTGTTGGTTAGGAATTAGAACGTATGGGTTAGGAGCGAATGTTAATGTAATGGAACTCGATTACTACTGCCGTACCGAGCAATGGGACAAGCTGTTAGAACGGTCGAAACAGTCGCCGGATGATTTTCTTTCAGTTTGTTATGCCAATATTGCCTTATTGCAAAAAGGCGAATTAGCGGATAAGGCTTTTGCTAATCATCAGACAGGACGCGATGGATTGATAATCCCATGGGATAAATCGGTGTATTCGTCTATGTTACTGAGTGATATTTACTTCGCTTTGAACGAACCGGCACTTTCGCAAAAGATGGCTTTCGAGGTTTTTGTCATCAGTGGAAACCCCCGAATGGTTAAGCGGTTGGTGCAGACCAACCTTATTTTCGGTGCTTATCCGGTAGCCGAAAAATATATCCGGCTTTTAGAAAACGGGTTTGGCTATCGCGGTTGGGCGCAAAAGCATCGCACATTTCTTAGCAACGATGCAGCGATTGAAACGGACGAAATTTTAGGTAAAAAAAGAAGAACTTTACCCGAAAATAACGATATGTTTAAATAATGTCGTATCTTTACCGCTTCAAATGATTTAATAATTAGGATATGAAAACATCAAAAGTGTATTTTACGAATTTGCGCACATCTCCGCGTAACAATTTATTGGACAAGTTAGAGCGCTTAGTGAAGGAAGCAGGTCTCTTAGATTTGGACTTAGAGAAAAAGTTTGTAGCGCTCAAAATTCATTTTGGCGAACCGGGCAACTTAGCCTATATTCGTCCGAATTACATCGCCCGTTTGGTTAAGATGCTTAATAAAGAGGGCGCTAAGCCGTTCCTAACGGATAGCAATACGCTCTATTCGGGTGGGCGGTCGAATGCCGTTGACCATATTCAAAGTGCGATGGAGAACGGCTTTAATCCGCTCTCGGCATGTTGTCCGGTTATCATCGCCGACGGGTTGAAGGGCACGGATTATCGCGAAATACCCTTGAACGGGAAGTATTGCCCAGCGCCGAAAGTGGGAGCCGCTATCGTTGATGCGGATATAATCATCAGTCTGAACCATTTTAAAGGACACGAACAGGCAGGGTTTGGCGGCGCCTTGAAGAATATCGGAATGGGGAGCGCCAGTGTAGGAGGTAAATTAGAGCTTCATTCTACCTCGAAACCGGAAATCGAAACAGCCAACTGTACCGGGTGCAGGATTTGTGTTAAATATTGCGCACACGATGCTATCCATTTGGATAAGAACAAAAAAGCAGTCATAGATTATGATAAATGCGTAGGATGCGGACAGTGTATCGCTTTATGTCAATACGATGCGGCACAGTTGAACGACTGGGGTAACCCCGAAGCGCTCAACTGCAAAATTGCCGAGTATACGAAAGCTGTCCTATACGGCAAACCTCATTTTCATATCAGCTTTATAATGAACGTCTCCCCCGATTGCGATTGTTGGAACACTAACGACGCAGCTATCGTTCCTGACATTGGTATTGCCGCTTCATACGACCCTGTAGCCCTCGACCGTGCCTGTGCCGACTTAGTAATGAAAGCGCCGGGAGTTATTGGTAGCCGGTTGATGGATTTATGCGGCGGTAAACTGCACGACAAGGATGATAAATTCCTTATCCTTCATCCGAAAGCCATCTGGAAGACAGCCCTCGATTATGCTGAAGAACTTGGCATTGGAACGCAGCAATACGAACTGATTAATATATGATAAACGACCGTACAATATGCGCTGTTTCAACACCTCCCGGCGTGGGCGGGGTAGCTGTAATACGTGTTTCGGGAACGGAAGCGATTACTATCTGTGACAGGATATTTGAGCCTGGGAAGCAGATAAAAGCGCGAGCCGAATCCCCCTTTGAAGGGGGCAGGGGGATGTCGAAATCCACACGAGCAGAAGAAAATTTCAACTCCTTATCCGACTCCCCTGCCAATAGGGCTATTTATGGTAATATCCATCGTGATGGGGAAGTATTAGACGAAGCCATAGTAACCGTTTTCCGCGCCCCCCATTCCTATACCGGCGAAGATACGGTAGAGATTTCCTGCCACGGCTCGCTTTATATCCAGCAACAGCTTTTGCAATGGCTGATAGCAAACGGCGCACATCAGGCGCTTCCGGGAGAGTTTACGATGCGTGCATTTCTGAACGGAAAAATAGACCTGTCGCAAGCCGAAGCGGTTGCCGACCTTATCGCTTCGACTTCTAAAGGGATGCACCAATTAGCTATGAACCAAATGCGCGGAGGCTTTTCGGATGAGATGAAACGTCTTCGGGTGCAGTTGGTCGATTTTGCTTCACTGATAGAATTGGAACTCGACTTCGGCGATAACGAAGAGTTGGAGTTTGCCGACAGAAAGGAGCTTCTCACCTTAGCAAAGAAAATACGAAATAAAATAGCCGACCTCGCCGATTCTTTTTCTATCGGGAACGCAGTTAAAAACGGTATCCCTGTGGCTATCATCGGCAAACCCAATGTCGGGAAATCGACGCTCCTCAATGCCATGCTCAACGAAGAACGCGCCATCGTTTCAGACATACCCGGCACCACACGCGATACCATCGAAGAAACTCTGTACCTGAACGGACAGTTATTCCGCTTCATAGATACCGCCGGACTGCGCGACCACGCTACTAATCCCATCGAAATAATGGGCATCCGGCGCAGCTTTGAGAAAGCCGAAAAAGCCTCTCTGATTCTGTATCTATTCGACCTGACGCAAGAAGACGAAGAGGATATTGTCCCAACAAGTCAATGGCTTCAAAAATTCAACAAACCGATATTGATGATAGGAACTAAGAACGACATCGCACGCCGAAGTCCGATTCATTCGTCTGGCCATGTTAAAGTAATCCATATCTCCTGCAAAGAACAGGCCGACATCGAAAGGGTCAAAAACAACATACTCCAAATAATCCGTGTAGAGCCTGTCGGCACAAGCGATGTAATAGTCAACAATATACGCCATTACGAAAAATTATGCCGTGCCGGTGAGGCGATAAACCGCGTAATAGAAGGATTAGACAACAGTCTCTCAGGCGACCTGCTTGCACAGGACATCCGCGAGTGTCTGCATTTTTTAGGCGAAATAACCGGCGGAGAAATAGCTACTAACGAGATACTCGAAAACATCTTCTCAAAATTCTGTATCGGGAAATGAAAAATTTTATTTACTTTTGCATCGAAAATTTTTACAACATTTGATATGGTAAGCGCTTTAAATTTTATCGATCTTTTTGCCGGCGCCGGCGGCTTGTCTGAAGGCTTTATTCGGGCAGGCTATTCCCCTTTGGCGCATATTGAGAAAGACAAATATGCCTGCGACACATTGAGAACTCGCGCCGCCTTCCATTATCTGAAAAACACTAACCGGTTAGACATTTACAAAAAGTACCTGTACGAAAAGCAGGAAAAAGAAGACGGCAGTAAACTTTGGAACCAAGTCCCCAATTGGGTCACTGATACCGTTATACAGTCTGAAATCGGCGAAAAGACAATTGAAAGCATTTTCGAAAAGGTTGATGCGCTTATTGG
>CAYUAK010000143.1:0-9732 GCA_964442765.1 uncultured Tannerella sp.
GGTCCATGCGGTCTAAGCTCTCGAAGAGGTTGCCCGATATGTCGGGGTTGCGGTACTCGGTCTGACCGTCGCCGAAGAATGTTTTGGACAGGTTGCCCCAGCCGTCGTACTCGAAACGGGTTTCTTTGCCGTCGATGATGGCGGATAACAATTGGTCGTTTGAACCCCAGAGGTACGATTTTTCGGTCAGCTTGTGGCTGTCTTTTTCTATCTGATGACCGGTGACCCGTCCGAGGCGGTCGCGCTTGGTGTGCGATTGGATGCCGCCGCCGAAGGAGCGCCCTGTTTCTAAACCGAAGACGTCGCGCTCGTAGGCTGTCTGCCAGCCGCCGCCGGCGAGCGAGACGACATCGCCCATCAGGTTATATTCGGCGAAGATGTCGGCGCCGAGGCTGCTGGTGATATTTGTACGGTTGTTGGCTATGTCGTACCGGCTCTTGATGGTCTCGCCGTTGCAGGTCTCTTTCACAACGCGACCAAGCACGTCACGTTCCAATTTCACTTCCGCGTGTGCATTGGTGGCGCGTATCAGCAAGCCGTCCGTACGGTAGGCGTAACTTTCTTCCGTGCCATCGCTGTAGGTCACTTTGGTTACGCGCCCCGCTTCGTCGTATTCGTAGGATACCTTTGTATCATCGGGGCGAAGTACGGATGTGACCCGTCCTGCAATGTCGCGGGTATATTGGCGGGACAAGCCGTCGAAGCCCGTTTCTTCCGTAACGTTGCCAACTTCGTCCAAGAGGAAACGGTACTGCTCGCGCGCTTCGTTTTCGACAACACACAGCCTGTCTTCCGTGTCGTAGCGGAAGCGTAGCGTAGCGCCCCTTTCGGTTCGGGAGGCTAACTTATTGACGCCGCGGTAGGTAAATGTAACATACCGGTCTTTGTCTTTCGCTTCTATCACATTGCCCTCCGCGTCGTACCGGAGTTGGCGGATGTTACCGTCCGGGAGGCGTATCCGAATCGCTTCGCCCAGCAGGTTGTATTCATATTCGGTAACGCCGTTCTTGGCGTTCTCGTAGCGGATACATTCGCCTAAGTTGTCGTACAGCCAGCGGTTACGTCCTTCGTCCGGCGACAGGACTTCGCTCAGGTTATGGTGTGTGTCGTAGGATAGGTGCGTTTTTTGTCCAAGCGGGCCGGCGACCGTAGTCAGCAGTCCGTCGGAGTATTCAAACTCCGTTGCGGCACTTAAAGGGTTGATGCGTTTTATCAGGTTGCCCTGCTGGTCGTAGATCCATTGCCACTGTCCGCCCGCCTTGTCGGTAGCCGAAGTAGGGAGGTAGGGAAACTCCGCGTTGTCATACTGAATCCGTACAATGCCGTTGTCAGGCGACAGTTTGGAGGTCAGGTTGCCCCATTCGTCGTATTCGGCTACAGAGAAATTGTCCAAAGGGTCTTTCGACCAAATCAATTCGTGCGCGTCGTTATATTGAAAAACCGTTTCGGCGCCGTTGGGGTCTACGCGTTTGGTAACGAGGCCTTTCTCGTGGTAGTATATTGTTTTAGCGTCTAAGCTGTCGGTCACCTCCGTACAGTCGGGCGCTACATAATCCAATTTGTGGTGATAGATACCGTCGTCGCCCATTACTTCCAACACTTTGGCGTCAGAGCCGGGTTTGTCATAGACGATATACCAGTTGAGGCCATTGCGCCAGGTCTCCTGGATCAGTTGGTTATCCTTGTTGTATTCAAACTTCATGCTATGGCCTTCGGCATTCGTTTGCTTGATAAGGCGACCCTTCTTGTCGTATTCGTAAGAGGCTATCACGAATGACAGCTCCGATGATTCGGATGAGGGGGCTATTATTTCGGTGATACGTCCGTTCTTGTCGCTCATCACATCGAAGACCCGTCCGGCTGTATCGGTGATACGTTTCAAGACGCCCGTTTTGTGATAGGCAAAGCGCATACTATAGCCGTTGCGGTTGCTGATGCTTTGCAGCGGGTGGTTTTGTCCTTTGTTATTAGGGTTGGCATATATTTCGTCGGTAAACCGGTAGATAAGTCCTTTCTTGTCGCTCACATAGAAATAGCCGTCTTTGTGGTGGTGCAGCCACAGTTTCTCGGTGCGGTCGAAAGAACTGTCGCCCGGTTCGGGGATATCGAAGCCTGTCAGACGACCGTCGGGCAGTCGCAGTGCGGCTAATCCTTCCTCTTCGTCGAAGGCTAACGCCATATCGTAGGAGTGATGCCAGCTTAGTCCTAACGGGCCTTTATAGGTGCTGTAAGAATAATAGATACGTTTAAACGCTAAGGGGATGATTCCTTTGACATCAAAATCGGTCGAGCGGGTATAGAAATGGCCTTCCGCCACATCTGCAGGGTGCGATGTGCCTGTGCCTATCTCGGCGGATAACTTTGTCCAGTGCTCGCATGTGCCCGCTTTTCCCTCTTCTAATCCCAACGCTTTGTCCAACCCAGATTCTTTTAATGCGCTTTTCAGGGCGTTGATATAGGCTTCGCCTGCTTCGGCGGCACTTCCTGCCCCTGTTTGGGTAGAAGTCTGGCCGGCATCTGAGAACTCAATCATTCCTAACCACGAGCAGGCAGTCCGGCAGTTGTCCAAGCAAGCCGGCTTGCCGCCTATCAGGACGTTTGGTTTACCCGGCACCCATGGCATGATCGGGACGGGGACGCAGGGCATGGGCTGCAAAACACCTGCATTTTTAGCGGTAGCGGCAGCCACAACCGGGTTCGTGAGAGAAGAGCACATCCCGAATGGTGGGATGTTCTTTATTGCAGTGAAATCCATGATAGTAGCCTCCGGAGGGCCGCCTAACATAACCTGGTCGGTCGGTAATACAATAATTGGCGCTGGGCTGCTGCCAAACGAACACTTCATTTTTGCTCCTGCTGTTACGTATAAAGCCATGGTTGTTGTTTTTTAAATGATGTTACTTTTAAATCAACGGCAAGGATGCCGTTGTTACTTCGTTTAGTTTGGGTCCCCTTTCAAAAAATTGATGTAATAGCCCGGTACTTTGAACGGATTTGACCATCCTCCCCTTTTTTCAAGATAATCGCGCCATTCACGATTAGCTACTGCAAGAATCGTCCGATAGCTGTCCAGCGATGTACTCTCAATTTCTGCTGCAGTGCGGTTTGTTAAAAAACCCGGAACAAACGACAAGTCGCTCCATTCCTGTTTTGACCAACTGCCTCCCGGTAAAATCCAATTCTTTTTATACTCGCCATGAAACTTCATAGTCCATTCGGCTCTTGTATTGAACTGTCGCGCTTTTTGGCCGTTAATACCATGCAGTTCTGCATAGAATAAAAATATATCTTTTCCAATGATCGGTACGCTTTTATCCGGGCCTCGGAAGTCATAGATGTCCCAAAAAATAAACCTGACCACGCCATCAACTTCCACAACGTCATCCGATCCATTCATAAGTCTGAAGTTGAAATTATCCGCATGCGCTTTCATAGCGCTTGCTCCATAAGCAACTAAAAAATCCGCCCTGCCATCATTATAAGCTTCATAAGTCGATATACTTGCATCAAAATGGTCAGAATAGGAACCATAGCGTTTTTCTTTGATACGACGATTTTCTATTCCATTAAGAATATACTCTTTAAGTTTTTCCTCTTTTATATTAATAATTTTAAACTTACGCATTTCATCTCTATGAAACCAGTTCGTTTGTCCCGAACCTGATAAATAGTGTGTCATATTGTGCATTGCGCAGAAAAGATTTGCCCTTATCCCGCATTCTCTTATTATATCTAATTTTTTTCGAACAATTTCTTCCTTAAACTCGGAAGCTTGCGCTAAAACCTTACCCCAGTCTGCAATTTCCTCATCTGGATCGCTAAGCAAAGAGGACAGGTGCGCTTCGGGAGAAAAAACGAGCGGACTTTTAATAGAACGAGCTTCCCACTGATTCATACATTCGGCAACAAGCTCTCTATTTCCTTTATTAACGCTATATGGACAAAGGTTTATGGGTGGGGGCATAGCTAATAAGTAAATAATTCTATTTGGTTTTAAAAAGCGGCAATGCTGACTAATTAATCTTCACAAGCCCTGCTTTGGCTGTTAACATGCCACCGCCATCTATTTTCATGGAGGCGCTTGATTTTTGGTCATGGGTAACCGAACTCAATTTCATAGCGGAACCTGCTTTCATCTCGAAGTTGATGCCGGCTTCCTCCTTGATATTTTGGTCGGCTTTCACTTTTTTATCGCCTCCTACTTTGGTAGACATGTTATTCTTTACGTCAATGTCTTTATTGTTACCGACTTTTATTTTCATGTTCCCGCCCGCTTCCATGATGATGTCGCTTTTAGCGTACAGTTCGATGTTGCCTGTCGATTCTAATTTTATCAGTTTGTCGTCGGTCGAGAACGTCAGAATATAATTCTCCTTTTTGTAGTCGTAAATTCGGATATAGCCGTTGTCGCCTTTGTCATGTATTTCGATGGTATGACCGTTGCGGGTACGAATTGCTTTGATGTCGTTGCTACTGGTACACCATGCCGCGTCGGGGAGCTGTTTTTTCCCGTGATACAATGTAGCGACGACGTAAGGTTTTTCGGCGTTACCGTTTTCAAAGTCTACCATTACTTCTTCTCCGATTTCTGGTATGAAGTAGAACCCTTTATCGCCACCCCCGTGAGGTTGCGCTATGCGTATCCATGGCGTCATCAGGTTTTCGTCCTGCATCTCTTGCCATAGAAACTGAACACGGACACGACCCAATTTTTTAGGGTCATCGTTTTCCATCACTTTGGCTCTTTGCGCCGATGACCTTGGTGGCGAATCACTGTTGAAGTAAGGAGGAAAGGTAGTATTGGCTGTAATAGCAGTAAAATGATTCCGGTATTTCCCGTCAGCTTCAGTAACATGCACAATCCGGCAGATCATTAAGTCATCGTGCTCTTCTTCGACAGAAGGTTTTTCGCCGCTCAAATAAAACTTGTCTTTGATGTCAATAATACTTCCCAGCGTCAGATCGCAACGGATGGTCGTACCGGTACAGACTGTTTGCGCCGTCATTTCGCCGACTAATTGCCCTGTCATTGAAATCTTCAGTTCGTTGTAGTTATTATCTTCGGATATACTGCATTCCAAATGCTGAAACGTATCTTTGGTAAACAGTTTATTAGCCATTGATTTAGCCTTGTCAGTCAGCGGATGAAATCCGGGTTGCAATAATTTGGGAATGTCTGAATCGCTAAATTTAATATTTTCGTACTTGAGGTAGTCGTGATGTGCATGTGTGACCTTGTGGTGTATCAGATTGGTCTGGTAACGGTATTCGATGATGTCGTTACGAGGCCCTAAGTGGATGCACTCATTTTCCTCAATCTTACCGAAAACAAAAGACTTGCCGTTGTAATACATCCATTCGCCGAACCGTTGCGCTAACCGTGATAAGAATTGATAATTAGTTTCGTTGTATTGCACGGTATAGGGAATGTCAAAATCGTTTTCCGGGTCGATTGTTTTTTTAAAGGAATACTTACTGAGCGTTTCTTTAACGATAGCTTTTAATCCCTTATTTTCGTATGACATACAATGTGGATGGTCCATCAGCAGATAGTCAGGGCTGTAAGCTGTTACATCAATCAACTGTTCGGAGAACATATTCGATTCGCGGTAGACTTCCACATTAAAGATGATACCCTCAAATTCGAGCGTTTCATTTTGTTCAGCATCGCTATCATCAAAACGTCTTGTTTCTATTAATAGCGACACTTTTGCACCCATTAATTTTTTAGGTAAAGGGAAATTGACGTCGTTAGCGCTATCCCCCAAACTCTTCCTTTGCAAAGTAAAAGTCAGCTCGTTAGGTCTCAGCAGTTCCTGTACCAATCTAATATGCAGGAAGTTATAGTCATTTTCTTCACTAAAGCCGTCTATAGTGATTTTTACATTATTCGTTAACGTTCCCATACCTTACTATTTTTAGTCAAATATTACATCATTAATTATATCTTTATTGCGAAATTTAGCCGAACCACCAAAATCGATGATTGGTGCGCAAATCGTAATTTTCATTAGCATGTGTCTTTCGTTTAATTCGCTGAAACTTTCACTCAGCCTGATGCAGTGTGCCCTTTTGAAACTCATGTTCTTCCACTTGGGAGCTCTATCCTTATCCATTATGGGGAATCGAAATTCGCCGCTTTTTGGGTCCCAGGTGTTCATCATCCAATCATGAAAAAAGTTATCATCATGGTTCACCGAGTTGAGTGTAAAGTTTATCAGTCCACCTTCAACGTAAGCCGACGGTTTGTAGTTATTATCGTAGGGTTGATAAAACTCATAGTCACATTCCAACACATTGTATTCGTTACCAGCAATTAATAATTTTCCTTGTAAAGCCATAATATAATCATTTAAATTGTTATCCGGTTCGCTTTAAAAAAAAAGATGAGGCTACTCGCCAGGTCGGTCCATAGCCTCATCCGACATTCATTAATGCCAATCGTTGGTGTAGGTGGCTTGCTGGTTAGTGATTTCCCTGCAGGTAATCGTGATTTCTTCCCAGTGTGCCAGCGCCGTTTGGCTTTGTGTGTCTTCCCAATGTTCGACGAAGTCGACGCAGTAAGCGCCTTTAAATTCTACGTCTTTCATTTTCTTTTCGGCATCGGCCGAGTTCATGAACTCGATTTTGCCGTCCTTAGCCAGCGATTTTGCCAACATCCATGTGAGGAGTTCACAATTACCGCTGTTCATTGCTTTCACCTTGATGGTGATTTTGCCGCCACGGGGTATACCTGTGGTTTGGCCTTCCTTGTCTGTCGCTTGGTTAAACGAGTACGTAATACCTGCGACCTCTCTTTCGGCGAATCCGTCGACTTTCAATGTTACTGGAGTTTTTGCCATGATAAATAATAATTAAAAAGTGAGTAAAAAAGTAAAAAAAATTCATATTGTTTGTTAAGAAACATCACAATCCTTGTCAAAGCCGGCGCCTTTGTTCTTAGTAGCCGACAGCTTGACAATAAAGTTTTTAGCCGAGAAATAGGGTGTTATCTGCATGTCCACCGTGATATTTTTCGTATAAGGGTCTTGCGAGGGGTTGCCCAATTTGTAATCTTGGAACAGTTTGCCGTAGCCTTTATGTTGGTTAAGGAATTCCTGGATTTTGCCTTTCAGTATTTCCGGTGATTTGATAGTGTCCCAGTTTTGGAGTGCTTCGTCGTTGAGGAAGTTCATCAGCACTTTCTTGATCCAGTCGAACACGCGGACGATGGTATAGGATTGCATCGCTTTGTTATCGCCGTTGAACAGGGTTGTGTCGTTGAATGCCATCACGCGGCCTTCGGAGTAAACCATCGGAATGACTTGTTTATCCATCAGTCCGGCTATTTCGGACTTCAGCAAGTCAAGGCGGACGCCCTTCACTTCGTTCAGTGTGCCGTGTTTTTTACCCGCTGCTGGGTCGGCAATGTTCTTGTTGTCGTCGTACATCATCCCTGCAAGCGCTCCGGAGGGAGGCACATAGAGGTTGTCTTCTTCTAAGGCTATCTCTTCTTTTTTCCTTCCCAGCAGCCAGTTGGATGTCAGGATAATATTTTGCAGAAACACATCACTGTCGCGATACCGCTCTGTGTTGTCCACCATATTATCATAATTGACCTCATCGGCATGGTCGGTTACTAACATCACCTTGTACTTGTGCGCCATCTGCGCCCAAAGGCGGAGGACGGTGTTGTCTTCGAAAATATATCCCGGCATGACCATCAGGCTATAGCTGTCTTTCAGACTGAGCCGGTCGTATGACAGCTTCAACAACTCGTTGATTTCCTGTATGAACTCCGAGTTCGAATCGCCCAACTCGTTTTTATCGACGTTGATAATACGAAGATTACGTACCTTATCGCTACCGGTATTTTTATAAAACATATCCATGGTGCGATATTCTGTCTCTAATTTCTTGATACACTCGGCAGCGATACTAAGGTTGTGGCTGAGTAACTCCCTTGCTTTTTTCTCTTTCTGCGCGCAAACCTCGGCAAATTCCATCGGTGTCCGTTTATCTTCGCCCAGCAGTTCTATCCATTTTTTCAGGTCTTCGGCTAATTTTTTCCGTTTTTCATTGAACCGTTGTTCGTTCAGGAAAATGTTGCGTTGCGCTTTATTTTTAAAATCCAAGTTTTCGGTTTCTGGGATAAAACTCTTAAGTGCATTAAATCCCCCAATCTTGGTTAATGAATCTTCTATCCGGCGTGCCGGTTGTTTTTCCGCTACTTTTTCAACAGCTACTTGCTGTACTTGCTGTTCGCTTAATTTTGCTTCTGCCATAATCGTATTAATTGAAAATTGTTTTACATCCCCCTGCCCCCTTCAAAGGGGGAATTAGGGAAATTCCATATTGATTACTTGTTGCCTTCGATTTCGTCTAACAGGTTTTGCAGGACATTTCGAAGTTCATCTTTCGACTGTTGGTTTGCTAAAAGGTCTCTCAAGCGTTTGTTCTGCTCGATTTGTTTTTTGATTTTAGCGTTAGCTTCAATGTTGTTCTTCGCTGAAAGCAAGAATGAACTGTTTTGAACTAATTGTCCGGTTCCGTTGTTGATTTCAAAATCTTTCATTTCGCGGAACGATAATGTTTCTTCTACATAGTCGCCTTGGTCGGTCTGGAACTCCACAGTCGTTTGTGGTTTGAACTTTTCAAAGACATCCTTTAGTGTTGGCGCTTCCTGAAAGAGTTCAGGTTCTGATACCGTGTCAGTAAACTGCCCGATATAGAGCGTTTTGTTTTGTGAAATGGCGTTCACCTTACCACCGGTTTCTTCATCCGGCGCATCTGAAATAAAATTTTCTCTGAGACTCATACTGCGTTTTTTTTTAATTTGAATAGTACTATTATTTTTGATATCGATATTTTGCTTTTTCTTTCCAAAAAGAGAAAGGAGTCTATCAAAGAAGCCCATAATAATAATGATTAATGATTAATGATTAATTCTTTGAACATCCCCCTGCCCCCTTCAAAGGGGGAGTTAATTGATTTTGATTTCTCCATTTTCCATTCTTACTCTGACTTTATCGCCACTTTTAATCTCGCCTGCAATGATCATTTTGGATAGAGGGCGGCGGAGTTCTTTGCGGATGATACCGATGATGGGGCGCGCGCCAAACTGGGCATTGAACCCCGACATGGCTATCGCTCGCTTAGCATCGTCCTCAATGGTGAGTGTGATGTTCTGCTCTTCCAATAGCTTGAGTAACCCTTTCAGGTGGATGTCGAATATCATCGTTACGATCTTTTCGGTTATCGGTGAGAAGGGCACTATCTCCGTCAGCCGGCCTAAAAATTCGGGGCGGAAACTACCCTGCATGATTTCCATCAGGTCGTTGTTCTTAGGTATGATGCCCTGGTCGAATGAATCTATGATAAACTTGCTCCCTATGTTGGAAGTAAACAGTATCAACGCATTCGAGAAATCCCCTACCCTGCCTAACCGGTCATGGAGCTTTCCTTCGTCTAGTATCTGCAGGAACAGGTCGAACACCGATTTGTGTGCTTTTTCTATCTCATCGAACAGGACTACCGAGTAGGGTTTCTGCCGTATCTGATTGACTAACAACCCGCCTTCTTCGTATCCCACATATCCCGGAGGCGCTCCGTAGAGCAATGCCACCGAGTGCTCCTCCTTGTATTCCGACATGTCGAAGCGAAGCATAGCCGCCTCTTCCTGGAAGAGAAACTCCGCCAAGGCCTTTCCTAATTCCGTCTTACCGGTACCTGTCGGGCCGAGGAAGAAGAACG
>CAYUAK010000144.1:0-2841 GCA_964442765.1 uncultured Tannerella sp.
GATTAACACGTCACACGTAGAGTATCAAACGGCTAATCGACACTATGCACATGTGGACTGTCCGGGTCATGCCGACTATGTCAAGAACATGGTAACGGGTGCAGCTCAGATGGACGGCGCTATCATTGTGGTCGCCGCTACGGATGGCCCGATGCCGCAAACGCGCGAACATATCCTTTTAGCACGTCAGGTGAACGTGCCCCGTTTAGTCGTGTGTATGAACAAATGTGACGCGGTTGATGACCCCGAAATGTTGGAGTTAGTCGAAATGGAGATGCGCGAACTCCTTGCATTCTATGAATTTGACGGTGACAATACACCCGTTGTTCAATGCTCGGCATTAGGCGCGTTGAACGGCGATGCCGGTTGGGAAGCGAAAGTTATGGAGCTTATGGATGCAGTTGATACTTGGATACCACTGCCTGTACGTGATGTTGATAAACCGTTCCTTATGCAGGTTGAAGACGTGTTCTCAATCACCGGACGCGGAACTGTAGCTACCGGACGTATTGAGACAGGTAAAATACATACGGGCGAAGAAGTTCAAATCATTGGATTAGGCTCCGAAGGACGTAAATCGGTTGTTACGGGCGTAGAAATGTTCCGTAAGATATTGGATGACGGGCAGGCTGGAGATAATGTCGGTTTGTTACTTCGCGGCGTAGACAAGAATGAGATCAAACGCGGTATGGTGCTTTGTCACCCAGGAAAGGTTAAACCGCATTCGCTATTCAAAGCTGAGGTATATATCCTGAAAAAAGAAGAAGGCGGACGTCATACTCCTTTCCATAACAAATACCGTCCACAGTTCTATATCCGCACGTTAGACGTAACAGGTGAGATCACCTTACCGGAAGGCGTCGAGATGGTTATGCCGGGCGATAACTTGACGATACAAGTTGAATTAATTTATCCGGTAGCTTGTAGCGTAGGGCTTCGGTTCGCTATCCGCGAAGGTGGACGTACCGTAGGTGCAGGCCAGATCACCGAACTACTCGACGATTAAACATCTATCCACGAATAAAAACTGTAATTTGTGGATAAAACACGGAAGTAGCTCAGTTGGTAGAGTACCGGTCTCCAAAACCGGCTGTCGGGAGTTCGAGCCTCTCCTTCCGTGCATCAATAATTATATTATCAATGAAGAAGATAATAGAGTACTTTAAAAATTCATACAACGAACTTGTATATAAGGTTTCGTGGCCGACAAGGGCTGAGCTTTCGAGCAGCGCTGTGATTGTTCTTTTTGCTTCCGTCATCATAGCGATAGTAGTCTTTGCGGTCGATTTCGTGTTCGAGCATGCGATACGTTTTGTTTACAACAACATTTAATTATCAGTATGTCCGACACTCAACCCAAATTTTATGTTCTTCGCGCCATTAGTGGTAAAGAAAACAAAGTGCGTGAATACATTGAATCCCAGATGAAGAATACAGATTTGGGAGACTATGTTACGCAGGTGCTTATCCCTACGGAGAAGACATTTACCATACGTAACGGGAAAAAAGTGATGAAAGAGCGCGCTTATTTGCCTGGTTACGTATTAGTTGAGGCGAATTTGTTGGGAGAGGTGGCACATCGTTTACGCAACATTCCGAATGTGATAGGATTTCTGGGCGGCTCTGACAAGCCTGTCCCTTTACGTCCTGCGGAAGTGAGCCGCGTCTTAGGCACTGTCGACGATTTGCATGAGCAAGAGGGAGATATTGAAGTCCATTATTACGTCGGCGAATCTGTCAAAGTGACGTTTGGTCCTTTTACCGGTTTCACGGGCGTCATTGAGGAGGTCAATACGGAAAAAAAGAAGCTGAAAGTAATGGTGAAGATTTTCGGCAGAAAGACCCCGCTTGAGTTGAGTTATGTACAAGTAGAAAAAGAATAGGCTTTGGTTACGGAAAGTCGATGTCTTTATTTTTTATTCATATTAATTAAATCAAGCTAAATGGCTAAAGAAATTGCCGGACAAGTTAAGTTACAGATTAAAGGGGGGGCAGCAAATCCTTCCCCGCCGGTCGGGCCTGCATTAGGCTCGAAAGGTATTAACATCATGGAGTTTTGCAAGCAATTCAATGCCAGAACCCAGGACAAAGGCGGTAAAATTATACCTGTTGTTATTACATATTATACAGACAAATCGTTTGAGTTTGTCGTCAAGACGCCACCGGTTGCCATTCAGTTGCTCGAAGCGACGAAGGTAAAAAGTGGTTCAGCAGAGCCAAACCGTAAAAAAGTTGCGGAAGTGACATGGGACACGGTTAAGCTGATAGCCGAAGACAAGATGGTCGATTTGAACTGTTTTACCGTTGAAGCAGCCATGAAGATGGTAGCCGGAACGGCAAGAAGTATGGGTATCAAAGTAAATGGGGAATTCCCGGTAACAAACCAATAAAAAGTCAAGTAAAAGATGAGTAAACCTACAAAAAATCAGAAACTGGCTGAGGGGAAAATTGAAAACGGGAAAGCGTACACATTGAGGGAGGCATCGACATTAGTAAAAGAAATAACCTTAGCTAAGTTTGATGCATCGGTTGATGTGGATGTTCGTCTCGGCGTTGATCCCCGAAAAGCGAATCAGATGGTAAGAGGCGTTGTCACTTTACCACATGGAACCGGAAAGGTTGTCAGGGTTCTTGCGTTATGTAATCCCGACAAGGAAGCCGAGGCAAAAGCTGCCGGAGCTGACTATGTCGGCTTAGATGAATATGTCGAAAAAATCAAAGGCGGTTGGACCGACATTGACATCATTATCACAATGCCTTCCATCATGGGAAAAATTGGTGCATTAGGACGTATCTTAGGCCCGCGCGGTTTGATGCCGAACCCGAAAAGCGGTACGGTAA
>CAYUAK010000145.1:0-12419 GCA_964442765.1 uncultured Tannerella sp.
GAGTGTTTTGCAAACGCAACGCATCACCTACGACGAGATTTGTCGGGCAGCCTGCTGCAACTTAGCCGAAAGTTTCGAGACCAACCCGTCGGTCGATGTCTCCTATTCGGATGCTTCTACCGGTGCACGACAGATCAAACTGCTCGGATTAGCAGGCACATACGTGCAGATGTTGACGGAGAACTATCCCAATTTCCGCGGGGCGGCTTCGCTCTATGGCCTCGATTATGTGCCGGGCGCCTGGATGGAAAGCATCCAGGTATCGAAAGGCACCTCGTCGGTCAAAAACGGGTACGAAGCGCTGACCGGACAAATAAACGTAGAGTACAAAAAACCCTTTACTGCCGACATCTTTTCGATCAACCTGTTTGCTTCCGATGCGGGACGTTATGAGGCTAACAGCGATGCGACATGGCACGTCAGTGACCACGTATATACAGGCCTTTTTGTACATTATTCAAAGGACGGAACGCAACATGATGCCAACGGAGACGGTTTCTTAGATATGCCCCTCAAAGAGCAGGTCAACTTGATGAACCGATGGCAACACCGTACTAACAAATATATTGCCCAATACGGGGTTCGTTATTTGCAGGAAGACCGTACCGGCGGACATGCCACCCAACACCACAATTTCGCTGACCCTTACCGTATTACACTCAATACAAACCGTCTTGAAGGTTATACCAAACAGGCGTATATCATTAATCCCGATAAGGTTGAAAGCGTTGCGTTGATAGCTTCAGGTTCATATCACGAACAAAAGTCGATGTACGACCGGACACCTTATAACGTGTTTCAGTTCAACGGTTATGCCAGCCTGATGTACGAAAAACAATTATCACAAAAACATAACCTGAGTACTGGGCTAAGTCTTAACTACGACGGGTTTGACGAAAACCTTACCCGGAATCAGCATAGAGAAATCTATAACCGCAAGGAGGTCGTTCCGGGCGCTTACGCGCAATATACCTATAATTATAATGATATCTTTATTGCGCTTGCCGGCGTGCGAGCCGACCATAGCTCTGTTTACGGTTTTTTTGTGACACCACGCTTTCATTTGAAATATAATCCTGTCAATTGGATGCATGTTCGAGCTTCAGTCGGAAAAGGATTTCGCACTTCCAATGTATTGACTGAAAACAATTTCCTGTTATCAAGTAGTCGCCAAATTGTCATGTCGGACAAACTGAACCAGGAGGAAGCATGGAATACGGGCGTCAATTTTACGTTTTATATTCCGGTTGCGGGCAAAGACCTGACTGTCAATATGGAATGGTATTATACAAATTTTTTGAAACAGGTTGTGATAGATATGGACAGCGACCCGCATGAAGCTCGTTTCTATAATTTAGAAGGCAAATCATACGCAAACAGTTTTCAGGTCGAAGCTACCTACCAGTTTCCGTTCATTCGGGGTTTTACGCTGACCGGCGCCTATCGCTACACCGATTCGAAGACGGACTACCAAAGTAAGGACGGCGGGTTAAGACGCCTGAAAAAACCGTTGGTCAGTGATTACAAAGGCCTTCTGACAGCTTCGTATCAAACGCCGCTCAAGAAGTGGCAGTTCGACGTGACCGGACAGTTCAATGGAGGCGGACGGATGCCTATGCCGGATGCCACTACCCCGCTATGGGATGCCCGCTTCAACCCGTATCAGGTTTGGAATATGCAGATTACAAAGTACTTCCGTACATGGTCAGTCTATATAGGCTCTGAGAACCTGTTTGGCTTTACGCAATCCCATCCTATCATCGACGCCGCCAACCCGCGCAGCGCTAATTTTGACGGAACAATGATATGGGGACCGGTGCATGGACGAAAAGCCTATATCGGACTTCGATACTCTATTGATAGAGACCTGTAAGAATTGAGAAACGAAGTTCGCTTTTTTTCACTTCGTAAAAAGACTACATTAAATAATTTTTTTGAGGATAGTTCACGAAGTGGAAGCAATTAGGAATTAAATCTTTTAATCTATAAATAAAAAATAATTATGAAAAGAATTTTATTACTTGCTATTTGCGCGATGTGCGCGTTTTCGGTTGTCACAGCACAAACAACGAAGAAAAAAGACACAAAAGAGACGACTAAGTTCTTAGTCACGAACATGGATTGTGAAAACTGCGTGAAAAAGGTCGAGAAGAACATCGCTTTCGAGAAGGGCGTCACCGACCTCAAATGCGATTTAAAAACAAAGACGGTTGAAGTAACCTACAACACCGACAAAACGACGGAGAAAAAGTTAATAGCCGCTTTCAAAAAAATCAAATTCGACGCCGAAGTACAAAAGTAACAACGGCATCCCTGCCGTTGCAGCATAGACGCACGGATTAGAAATCCGCGCGAGCATTATTAGATATTAACATTTGATATACAAATGATTGTAAAGCATAAAAAAAACAAGGTTAAACGGATACCGCCTCCTGACAAAGTATCTTACCATCGCAAGCCCGATAACCTTTCGTTAGAGGCCTGGCAAAAGATACTACGTAAACAGTTTGTCACCGACAAGTATTTCCGTATCACACGGTTAGGCGGTCATCCGGTCTTTGCCGACTACGATGTTTTCAATCCTGCTACAAAAAACACCTACAAGGTAGCTTTGCGCGACAACCGCGAAGGGCGGACTGACAGTTTGAACTATTGTTCCTGTATGGATTTCAAGACCAACCGATTAGGTACATGCAAGCATTTGGAAGCCGTACTCCTTCAGGTAAGGTCAAACCCTCGTATGGCGTATATGTTAAACCAGGGTTATCATCCGTCGTACACATCCGTTTACCTGCACTATGGCGAGCAACGCAACGTAAAGATACGGATTGGCGCCGACGACCGTGACGCATTTAGAGAATTAGCCGTCCAATACTTCGACCAAGACACGTTAAGACAGGACGCCTATCAAAGATTTGAGTTTTTCCTTGCCGAAGCACATGCTATCAACGAAGAGTTTCGTTGCTATGACGATGCGTTGGAATATGTGTTGACCGTGCGCGAACAACGCCGTCGTGCTACCATCATCTCCGAGCGATACCCTACGGGCTTGGAGCTGAAAAAGTTACTAAACACCACCTTATTCCCCTACCAGCAACACGGCGTCTTGTTTGCTGTCAAAGCCGGCAGATGCCTTATAGCCGATGAGATGGGTTTGGGGAAAACCATCCAGGCCCTCGGCGCGGCCGAACTGATGAAACGCGAACAAAATATCAGGAACATATTAGTCATCTGCCCCACAACACTCAAATACCAATGGCAGTCCGAAATTCATAAGTTTGCAAGCAGTACAGTGAAAGTCATTGAAGGCGCACCGCATATCCGTACCAAGTTTTATACAGGCGAAGAACAATACAAAATCGTTTCGTACCACACTGCCTGCCGCGATATTGAAGCCATCAATGACGCCGAATACGACTTAGTAATACTCGACGAAGCGCAACGCATCAAAAACTGGAAAACAAAACTTGCACAAGCCACCAAAAAAATCAAATCCCCTTATTCCTTTGTATTGACAGGGACGCCCCTCGAAAACAAATTGGAAGATTTGTATTCTATCATGCAGATAATAGACCCCTACAAGCTCGGCCCATACTATCGTTTTTTGCATCATCATCAGATAACCGACGAGACGGGCAAAGTGGTTGGATACCAACACCTGCATGAGGTAGGAGATAAAATTTCGGACATCGTTGTGCGCCGCTTAAAACATGAGGTGATGGCTCAGTTACCCGAACGCATGGACAAGGTATTGTTTGTGCCAATGACCGAAAAACAGTTAGACAGGTATATAGAATACGCTGAAATGGTAAACAAGTTAGTATACAAATGGCGCAGGTTCGGCTTCCTTAGCGAACCCGACCGACAAAAGCTAATGATAGGCTTGAACTGTATGCGTATGTTATGCGACAGCACTTATATCCTTGACCAGGACTATGAAAACCGGCATGACACAAAAATTGAGGAGCTAATGAATATTCTTGACGAGCTTTTCGAGAACTCAGGCGAAAAAGTGGTTATTTTCAGTCAGTGGATGCGTATGAACCATTTAGTAGCTAAAGAGTTAGACGCCCGTGGCGTTCCTTTTGAATTTCTGCATGGCAGCATACCAAGCGAAAAAAGAAAGGACTTGTTTGACCGGTTCAATAATGACCCCGACTGCCGTGTTTTTCTATCCACAGATGCCGGAAGCACAGGCCTCAACCTGCAATCAGCCTCCATCATCATCAATCTCGACTTGCCCTGGAATCCGGCAGTACTCGAACAGCGCATTGCCCGCGTCCACCGTATAGGGCAACAAAACAAGGTTTCGGTCATCAATTTCGTCGCCAATAACACCATCGAACATCGGATGCTTATGGTCTTGGATTTCAAAAGCGCCTTATCACAAGGTATATTAGATGGCGGCGAAGACGTCATCTTTATGGATACCGACAGCTTCAGCAAGTTCATGGAAGCGGTGGAGGCAATCACCGTCGATATACAAGTCGATACGGTAGTCACCACCGACGAAAAACAGGAATCTTTAGAAATGGGATTAATGCCCATGCTGGCTTTAGAAGTAACAGTAAGCCCGGATGAGGCGATTCCATTACCTATAGAGGATACAGACCTTGAAGGCGCTCAATTGGAAGCTAAAAGCCTCGAAGGCGAACAAGCGGCTGACATCCCCATGGGGGAATCCCTTGAAGATGATGAAATTACGGACGAAGAGGATACGGATTCATACGAAGGAGACGATGATTTTGCCCCTGTTGAACCAGTGACGCAAAGCCCAAGTGTCACACCAGCAGCCGTTCAGCCGACGACGCAACCGGATGTACAAGACCTGCTGACCGGAGGCATCCGCTTCCTGAGTGGGTTAGCGCAAACGCTCTCATCACCCGAAGCCACACAACGGTTAGTTTCATCGTTGGTAGAACGCGACAAAACAACAGGACGCAGTTTTGTGAAAATACCTGTCGACGACCAGCAAACAGTTACAAATGTAATGAACTTACTTGGACAACTATTTAAAGGCTTTGGAAAATGAAAACAACTACAAACTCCCCCTTTGAAGGGGGCAGGGGGATGTTCTCCCCCTTTGAAGACGTGTCTGCCGACAGGCAGGGGGGCAGGGGGATGTTAGAAATGTTAATATCAATAGCCCTCTTCCTGACCGTCACCGGATGCAGCGACCTATCCATGTCCGTAGAGGAGTACAAAGAAATAGACGCAGCAATATTTTGCGCCTGCGTCAATCAGGAAGATATCGGCTCAACAATACCTTACGCTAACCAATACCTCAACAGCCTGAATAGAAAACTGAACGACGAACAGCGCGCCACAGCCTTAGCCAATTGGTATCAATCGTTCCCATGTATCAACGAGGCAAAAATCATTCCGAGCGCTTATGGCCATCCGGCAAAAACCGGCGTCTCTTTTTCGTTTACCGATAAAGGAATCATCAGAGAGTTGACACTTGACTTTTCGTCCGTAAACAAAGTGTTAAGCTATCATTACGACCTGATTACCAGCGCTTATGTTAAAACGAAAAGACACATTACGATAGACAGGGTCTTTGACTTTATCAACACGCTCCCTTATAGCGTAAATTATATATATAGCGGCGTATATATATCCTCTTTACCCCCTGAAAAGTTGCAATATATATTAGATTGCTTAAATGCAAAACCCTATACCAATGACGGGAATGCCTGGAGGGTAACAGGGTATCTGCATTACCAGACCAACCAGATTACGATTTTCTCGCGGTTATTCAACATGAATAACAAAGCATATCAGACCGATTGGCTTTCATCCATGAAAGAATTTCAACTTGAGGAGCAAATGGACTACGATTATAGCGGACATATCATTGTTTTCCGGTTTCCGGAAGACCCTCAAAATAAGGGAATCCCTGAGTTCGATAGTTTTGATTTTGTAGAATGGGCGGAATTTAGTGGCAACCGGTATACAATCTTTGATAAATCCATTGAAAAAGAAGCGGTTGGCGTTGGCGTTAGCGTTGATTCGGAAATAAGCCTGCTTATGTCGGAAGACTTTAAAGCCTCCCCACGAACCTTTCACCTCCGCTGTGCAACGGCTAAACAGTATTCTTCAGGCAGTAACCCGATTGTTACCACGCATCAAATAACATCCAGCAGCATCGACATTTCATTCAAAGGGGTTGCCGAAATCGGTATGACAGCCGATATAGGCCCTGCTAATGGCTATATAAACCTGGGAACATTAAAAAATGGCAAGTATCGCCTCAACCTCTTCAACGGCAACAGCAAACGGTCGGGCGATTTAGTCATTACATCCGACCACTATCAAATTGCTTTTCCCCAAAATCCCGAATTTCGTTTTATTTATACGCAGTTGAACCGTTTACCGGAGTTTACGATTTGGGGTACCATCGGTTACCACCAACAAGGTACATCCGTTATCGTTCAATCGTTTCTTGACCAACTTGTGTCTGCAGGCGCAAAAAATAAATCGTTTATTTCCGGATATTACGGCGAGTTTATAATCGATGGAAAAGGCGCTATCGTCCAGCCGGGTAAGGATTCGGGGTACTATTTCGCGCAAAACTTCATCTATCAATATGCGGGTCATTTTGATACAATTGAACAGTTAGTCAAAAAATTCGCACGCGATTATGGAAACAACTATCTCTATATCAGCATCTATAGCGACAAAGGCGACCAAGCCCTAAGCTGGATGTATAATAATTAAGAATTAGGAAAAGAAGTTCGCTTTGTTTCACTTCGTAAAACGACACAATAATTTTTTTACTCTATGGTATGTTCAAGTAGTGGAAGCAATTAAGAATTAAATCCAGTAATCCATAAATCTTTTAATCCAGATTAATTATTCGTGTCATTTTATCCGTACCGAAAAAGAAGAACGTGTCATTCGTGGCAAAAAAAATATTTATAGAATGAACAAAAAAGATTTTACAACCGATTTGAATCCTTTGGTTCGGCATCTCAACAAAGCGCCGAAAGATTTTACGAAGGACGACATTATTAAATTTGTGAAGGACAACGGGATTAAGATGCTTAATTTTCGTTATACAGGGGGCGACGGCAGGCTGAAAGCCCTCAACTTTGTAATCAGCGACATCGGCTATTTAGAGCAGGTGTTATCACACGGCGAGCGTATTGACGGCTCCAGCCTTTTTACATTTATTGAAGCCGGGTCGAGCGACCTGTATGTGATACCGCGTTTCCGAAGCGCCTTCTTAGACCCTTTTGCCGAGCTGCCAACGCTTTGCCTCCTTTGCTCATACTACACCAAAGATGGCCAGCCGTTAGAAATCGCCCCCGAATATATCTTGAAAAAAGCCGCCAAGTCGTTTACCGACGTCACCGGTTTGGAATTTCAGACGATGGGCGAATTGGAATACTATGTGATAGGCGATAAAGAAAACCTTTTCTTAGCAACCGACCAGAAAGGCTACCACGAATCGTCGCCATTTGCCAAGTTTGAAGACTTCCGGATGGAAGTGATGCACCTGATGGCGCAAACCGGTTGTATGGTAAAATACGGTCACTCGGAAGTAGGCAATTTTACGTTTGGTGATAAAATTTACGAACAAAACGAAATCGAACTTTTGATAACCAACGTCGAAGATGCTGCCAATCAGTTAGTCATCGCCAAATGGATCATTCGCAAGTTAGCCTTCCAATACGGCTTGGACGTCACTTTTGCCCCTAAGATAACCGTTGGCAAAGCCGGCAGTGGCATGCACATCCACACCTGTATCAAGAAAAACGGTGTCAACTGCATGGTAACCGACGGCAAACTGAATGATACCGCCCGAACAGCCATCGCCGGATACATGTATTGCGCTCCCTCGCTAACTGCTTTTGGCAACCGCAATCCGACCTCCTATTTTCGGTTAGTACCGCATCAGGAAGCGCCCACCACCATCTGTTGGGGCGACCGCAACCGCTCAGTATTAGTGCGTGTCCCCTTAGGATGGACCACTAACGACGACATGGTCGCCAACGAAAACCCGTTAGAGACGCCCATCGTGATGGATGGCTCGCAAAAACAAACTGTAGAATTTCGCTGCCCCGATGGCTCGGCAGATGTATATCTATTATTAGCAGGACTTACCGTTGCCGCCCGCTACGGCTTTGAGATGGATAATGCCTTAGCGCTGGCAACCCAGACATACGTCGATGTCAATATCTTCCTCAAAGAACACAAAGAACGCGTAGCTACCCTCAACAGTCTGCCCGCTTCCTGCTGGGAATCAGCCGATAAACTCGAACAACAGCGGGAGGTCTATGAGCGTCACAACGTATTCCCCCCACGCATCATCGACGGTATCATCAAAGACCTGAAAAAATTCAACGACAAGGACATCCGCAAAGAATTAGACAACAACCCCGACAAGATGATGGAGTACGTCCTCACCTACTTCCATTGCGGATAATGTCATATAACTTTTTGCTTGATTTGTTCGGCGACGCCTAATATTCCTTTTGTTTTGTATACCATAAGAAAAAGATTTTCGCTGGCGCTTTGTTTTTCCCAAAGCTGTCCGACGAGTTCTTTTTCTTTGGTGTCATCGTTATCTTTGAGGTGTTCGCCTTTGTATTCAACCACTAAAATTCGTCCGTCGTTGAGTAATGCCACAAAATCGGGGTAGAACTTATCGGTAGAAGTCGGAAGCCAGAACGAGTTAGGGTGACGCGCCACGTTGCGAAGCCAGTATTTGACTTCAGACATGCTATCAATCACCTTTGCACAAAAAAATTCTTCACCATTTTCACCCCCGTCAATGAGCGGAACCTTATATTCGCCGAGAAAATGTTTGGTAAACTTATATCTTCCGTTGTAGAACTGTTCGCCATCGTACATGTTTTCGCGAAATACAAATCCCTGGTCAAAATTAATTTCCAGGCGGGCATTTCCTCCGAAAACAAATTGCTGAAAAGCAGCGTTTTTGGCTTTCAGGCGCGCTATGGCAATTTTACTTTCTAATTTTGTAACTAAAGCATATTTTGCCGTGAAAAGTTCAGACAGGCTGATACCCCGTTTTTCTAACAGAAAATCAACCGTTTGACGTAACCAATTGACCATTTGCATCTGTGGAATATCTGCCTGCTTCAATTTACGGTCTAACCATGAAACAAGGTGAACAGCCTTTTCCTCTTTTTCGCCTAATTCAAGCTTTGTTTGGCGGGCTGAAGCAACCGCATATTGCAACCGGTTGTTATCTATGTCAATCACAAAATCGTTGCCTTGATGCATAATTTCAAATTCGTCTGCTTCTAATGTCGGCGTGGAAAAAGCGGTTATATCCCAATCGAAATTTTCAAAAATTATTTCTGCATCAGCAAATTCGAGCATACCCTGAATTTCGACCATCATTCGGGGGACTATAAATCTTTCACCGGATTTGGCGGGCGAATGTGTATCTTCCCTTTTTCTAAAAAAAATGAATTTTGTTTTTAATTCGTTAGCTTCATACTCGTTTACTTTTTCGCATAATTTCAAGACATCGTCTTCTTTCGTTTCGCGTGTAAATTCAACAGTTTCATTAGCGTTGTTCCATAAAATAGTGGAAGGCATCGAAAAGCTAATCAAAGGATTGGAAACGATTTTTACTTTGTTAATAGCCGCGTCTTCAAACAGATGCGGTTGAACGATTTCCACAGCCGACCGTGCTTCTTCGTCGCCAAACCCTTTCTTTATCAGTTTATCGACAATTGCCTTTGCCGCTTCGCCAAAGGTTTTTGACAGTACGAATGCGTACGCTTTGTTGAGTGATGGATTCTTCCGTAAGCGGGCGAAAGGCATTCGCATGACACGTCCAAGCAGTTGTTCGACAGCCGTATTGCTTTTTACATTTGCCAACGAACACAGGACGTAAGCAAACGAGCAATCCCAGCCTTCTTTTAGCGCCTCAACAGTGATAATAAAGCGTGTCGGTTCATGTCTGTCGAACAGATTAATACCGTCGAGTTCCTTTTGATCGCCGGTTGCGATTTTTATCTCTTTTTCGGGCAAACCGCGTGTATCTGTCAGGTAGTTTTTTAGCGTTTCCACATTCACTTCGCCATTTTTATCTTGAGCCTGAAACAGAATAATGGGGCGAATGTAATCTTTTTCATCGGCTGCAAGTTTTTCCAATTCAGCGCGTCGTGCGATTGCCTCGTCAACAGCCGTTTCCCATCCTGTCATTTCAGCAAGCGCAATCGGCAATTTGATCATCTCTTCCGCTTTGAGTTCGGCGGCGCGCACGGCATACAGCGTATTGTTATCTTCAATAGGCGTAGCGGTAAGTTCTACTATGGCAGAAGGGTTGATACGTTTGACCGATTTTTTCAGCAGGTCGGTAAGGCCGTTGTGCGCTTCGTCGACGATCATCAGTGGCGTATGGTAGTGTAGCAGGTTGGCAAAAGAGAATTTAAGTCGTCCGTTTTCATCCGTTTCCATTCCTTCGTTTGCCGTTATTCGTGCAAAATGCGGTTCAAGGTGTTCGTTTGTCCGATAGACGTTGTATTTCGATGTGTCCTCTTTTACAAACGACTGGCTTGTTGCTACAATGATTACAGCGTTATTTTCGATGTCGGCAGGGCGAATCATAAATTTTTCGTCCAAGTCAAAAACCCGCACTTTCCCGTCGAATTGTTTATCGAGCGCTTCGCGGTAAGCATGGCGTTTATTTTTTAATGCTTCGGCAGTCTGACGGCGAATGGTATCGGATGGCGTAAACCATAGAACAACGGGAAATTCGCGTTCGAGCCATGTTTCTGAAACGATTTTTGCTGCATGAGCGGCGATAATTGTTTTCCCGCCCCCAGTCGGCACTTTCAGACAAACACGCGGCACATCAGGAATTAATTCCCAAGGTTTGTATACAGCGTTTCCCAAGCGGTCACATTTAAATTCAGAAGTGACGCTTTCAAAAGCAGCTTTTGCGCCCATAACTCGACATGCAGTAAAAAAGCGTTTTAATACATCGAGCGTTTCTTGTTGATATATTTTTAATTGCATTAATTATCGTTTGATGTCATACGGGATTTGTTTGAATTGTATTTTTTCAGCTTTCAGGCGGTCGGCGCCAAGCCGTGTACTTTCGCCATAAATCACTAAGCAATCATAGTCCTGTCCTGGTATGTCGCTTTTAATGATTTCTAATGTTTTACTTGTCAGCACGTTTCCGCCATCGACGCGACGGTCGTGTAAAATACCGTTGAAAAGCAGCGCGTATGCTATGCCATTATGAGTACCTAACCACGAACCATACGAACATTTTTCTTCGTTTGTGTGGTTCACGTGGTTCGTGGTTTTAGTTTCGGAAAACCAGATATGCGCCGCCAGGTTGGTAAAGGTAATATGCTCATTGATACGTCCTTCGCTGTCGAACACCATTTCGCCAAGCGTGAAAAAACGAAAACCGCCACCACCCTTCCAACCAACAGCCTTCGATATGCCGCCCTGCTCGCCTTCAATTACTTTCCGTAAACGCACAACACAGTGGGTTCTTGCCTGCTCGCCCATCTCAATGCCAATATATCGCCTGCCCATCTTATGAGCCACAGCAGCCGTCGTACCACTGCCCAAAAAACTGTCCATTACCAAGTCGCCTTCGTTAGTGGAAAGCGTCAAAATCCGCTGTATCAGGCGTTCTGGTTTTTTTCCATTCCGAAAATCTATTTCACCTTCATTATGCAAATTATTTATCCCTATATCAGTCCATAAGTCGCCAACAGCATTAAATGGAACCTTTTCTTTGTTTATAGTCATTATTTTATCTGAAGCAAACAACACCTCCTCGTCATTATAAATAAGTTTCTCTAAACCGGTTGCACTAATTATTTTAGAAAACTTCCCTTTTATTCCTGTTACTGCCAATGCACGATTCCGCGCAGTTCTAATTATTCGATGTGAATTTTGAATTAAGAATTGTTCAAAAGCCGTTTCGTCTTTTAAATCAATATTATTTGCAGCAGCAACCTTTTTTACCGGTTGAACTTTCCAGTCTTCATAACTCTTTTCGTAATTATCAATATATTGAGTGTAACGTTCCAATGAATCAAACCAAGATACGGGTTCATAATCTGGATTTATTTCTATATAATTGTTGTTTTTCGCATACATTAAAATGAACTCTTTTAGTTTCGGTGGTCGTTTATTAATGTGAGACATTTTTACTCCACTCAGATGCGACATCTTAACACAAATTGTTGTTGTGAAATTTTTTCGTCCAAATATTTCATCGCATATTATTTTTGCATAATGTACTTCATCATCATCAAGTTGCATAAAAAAAACTCCATCTTCAGACAGAAATCCCCGCAGCAGTTCGAGGCGGGGGTACATCATGGCGAGCCATTGGGCGTGTTCGAGGTTATCGTCATAATGCTCAAAGGCGGAGCCGGTGTTATAGGGCGGGTCGATGTAGATACACT
>CAYUAK010000146.1:0-6791 GCA_964442765.1 uncultured Tannerella sp.
AGGAATGTATCTATAACTATATGTTTAATACAATTTCAGGGAATAAGCAATTTACGAATATTACTACTATTCCCGGGATGATCACTTATGGCGGATATAACCCAAATACCGGCGTCTTGTTTTTTCAAAATAACAGTGAAATCCCCTCCGCTTTTCCAGAGGAATTCTTTCATTTGTATCAGGATTGGAGGTATGAAGGAATTAGCCAGTATCTAAACACAACGGGACATCCGAATATTGAGTTTGAGGTAAAAGTGTTGCATGATTTAATGTTGAAGTTCGGTTCATATTGGGGAGCGCCTTATGGCTCTCCGCTTGAAAGTGAATATACACAATGGATTTCCCAATTGCTTGCTAAAAATCCACTAACGTATAACGACATAATAACGCACAAATATAATGGATATGGCTATTCTGATTTTTTGTGGAGTTTTAAACAGAGCCATCCGAGTGGTAACTATCCGATAGCCTCTTTCTTATTTCCTGCTTTATTGCAAGATGTTTTTAGTAATTCTGGATGTAGTTAATGATTCAAGTTAAATTTTTTAAATAAGTATAATTATGAAAAATAGAATTTTTATAGTGATTATGTTAATGCTATTATTTGGAATAGCAGCTTCAGTAAACGCACAAATGCTGATTAGGGATACAATTATACCTCCCAAACGTGAACCGGTAGAAGTAAAACAAGGAAATTTAAGGTATCTTCTATTTGACAATAATAGATATGAAAGACTAGAGACTAAAACCCTCGAATCTACAGGGAAAACTTATGAACGTTTTTATACGGATTTTTCTAAAGAACATATAAAAAATGTGATTAAGCCTCTGATTCGGTCTGTTTTTTCGGAAGAGAGAGCAAAACAATTAGTAGGTTTAAAGTTATCATGCGCAATTGCATTTAGCCCTGTCGAAAACAAGATGCTGCATTTTAGTTTCTTCATTTTTGGAAAAGACAATGAAAGTTTCCCTTTAAAATTGGAGGAATTAGATAGGTTAGAAAAAGCATTCAGGTCAGAACCCAAACTGATTCCATTTACAGGATATGGTGCAATTATTAATCATGGAGAGAGAATTCACATTCCAATGAACTTTGACAGCTTATATGAATAAGCGATACTGTTTGAAAAATTTTTGAGCCTGAGCGAGTAAGAAAATGAAACTAAAATTTCTTATCCAATTCTTATTCGATGATAATAAAAGCCTTAGGATTCAAGAGCAGTTTTCCGAACCTATTATGCTTTACAAGCCGATTGACTAAAACGTTATCTAAGACCGGCAGGACGATTATCGTCCTGCCGGAGTTTCTCACTTATCTACCTTTATGAAGAATTACTTGGTTTCAATCTTGGCGATTGTCTTATTGATAGTCGCCTGTTCGCGCCATCCTGACGACTTGGAGAGGGCGTTAAGGCTTGCCGGTGACAATCGTCCGGAGTTGGAAAAAGTCTTGGATTATTATAGCAATCATCCCGAAGACGGCCTGAAGTTGAAAGCGGCTAAGTTTTTAATCGCAAACATGGCTATGTATACATTTTATACCTCGCCTGACTTAGACGTCTATTATACAAAGATGGATTCGATTTTTTCTTTGAACGCGCGCTATGAGCCTATTACTCCGGAGCAGGAATCCCTGCTGAACCGGTTGAAACAGCCAAATCCGTTCTATTTCAAGACGATAAGAGACGTCCAGTTTGTCTCAACCGATATGCTGATTGATAATATAGACTGGGCGTTTGAGGATTGGAAATTACCGCATGTCAAAGAGTTGTCTTTTGATGACTTTTGCGAATACCTGTTACCCTACAAAACAGATCGTTATGAGCGACCGGATTTTTGGCGCGCTCGGTACAAAGATGCTTTTGCGTCCTACACGAAAGCCGGTACGGATATTTCGTGTTACACGGATAGCGGGTTAATTATCCAATATCCGACCATAGTATTGAACGGGAAGAATTTTGTCTCTATCCCTGAAGGTTTTGATACGCTTCCCGATTTTACGGTCAGTTGCTGGGTTAGCCCGTCAGCCTACCAGCACGAAGTCCGCGTGTTTGATTTCGGCAGGGACAGCTCCTGGTTTGTAAGTTTTTCGCCTTATAATTACGCCCGCGTTTCCCAGTTTCTGTTGGTGACCATGCCCTTTATCTGGGATGAAATAGCACAGGATAAGCCGTTACCACTTGCTAAACGTTCGCATATTGCCATCACCTACACCGATAACATCATTTCTTTCTATATCAATGGCATCTTGCAGAAAAGAAGGCGAACCTTCTTGACTAATAAAGACTTGATAAATAATTACATCGGTAAATCGCAATATGTTTCTGAAGGTGGTAATTTGTTTAGCGGGGAAATTTCCGATTTCCGAATCTATAACCGTGAACTGAATTATGCCGAAATATACCATATTGCCGAAAAAGTGGAGATGCCGGGATGGCGGCAGCGGGTACAACTTATCATTCAGGGGATAGGTCACGCATATATGGTAAGAGGTATCGAAGAGACATTGCCTGGAGGCTACCGCTCGACTCAATTAATTAACATGAAGCAAGGGGCATGTGAAGATTATGTAGTCTTGGGTACCTCTGTTTTCCGCTCATTAGGTATCCCTTCGGGCATTGATTTTATCCCGCAATGGGCAACCCGTAGCAAGGGACATTCGTGGAACGCCATTTATACCGGAAATGGCCGTTTTGACGACTATTCCTTCGGCGACTGGATGGACAGTGTAGGCCACCACTTGAAAGTACACACCGAAAAAACAGCAAAGATTTTTCGCAAAACCTATTCCATACAGCGGGAATCGCTTGCCGTACTGTCTGGCAGAAAAGAATATTTACCGCCACTGTTTCGTGATTCCTGCATTAAAGATGTGACCGACAACTATCTGGATTGCATCGACATAGCCGTTCAACTTATTGAAAAACCTTCAAAAAAGAGAAAATATGCTTATTTGAGCAATTTCAATAACAGTGATTGGATACCGGTACATTGGGCTGAAATAAAAAAAGGAAAAGCTGTCTTCACGAAAATGGGGAAAGACATCGTCTATTTACCTGTTTACTGCCAGACGACCGGTATTGAGCCTGCTGCTTCTCCCTTTATCCTCACCAAAGAAGGCGAAATTAAAAAACTTATCCCCGACCTTACACAAACACAAACGTTGATTTTGACCCGAAAATATAAACCCGGACGTGTGCCTGAAAAAGGCGCATTGCTTATAGGGGGCAGGTTTCAGGTAGCTAACAAGGAAGATTTCAGCGATTCACTAACGGTCTATGTCGTCCGGGATACAGCCGAAATACGTTACAATTCGGTTCAAGTAGGTGTGGATAAACCCTATCGTTATTTTCGTTTTGTCGGCGCTCCCAATACGTGGGGAGGCGAAATATCAGAAATAGAAATCTATTCGACCGAATCGGGGAAAAAGCTGACGGGGACAGTCATCGGGAATAAAAACACACCTTTTGGCTGGGAGGCGGAAAATGTGTTCGACGGCGACCCGCTAACTTCTTACAAATGCTTTTGGAACGGAATCGGATGGGTAGGTTTGGATTTCGGCAAACCGGAGACAATTGCCGGTTTTCGCTATCTGCCCCGTAACGATGATAATTTCATCAAAGAAGCGGAAGAATACGAACTCTTTTATTGGGATAACAACCAATGGAACTCGTTAGGAACACAAACCGGCACGTCCAAGCAATATCTTGAATATACCAATGCCCCTAACAACGCTTTATTTTGGCTGCGAAACCTCACCAAAGGCCGCGAAGAACGTATCTTTACCTACGAAAACGGAAAGCAAATTTGGTGGTAAGAAAGTGAAACGCGACAAGTTGAATTGAAAATAGACGTAGTCAAATGCACCTCATTTATATAAAAAAAATTTGGTTTTGAGAAATTATTATTACTTTTGCGGCTGATTTGAAGACGATGAACATTGTTTTTTAAAAAATAAATGCGCTATGAATTTGAAAATTAGTCTATTAGCTTTCGTTTTATTGGTTATGCCGGTATGTTTGGAAGCCCAGACCGCCCGTAACCCGTTGAATCTTGAACCGGCGCGTGTGTCGCCCCAAAAACGGCTATCTGCATGGAAGCTATCTGAAGAAATCTTTTGTCTTGTCGATGGCGCGACAATCGATAAACGAAGTGTTATTTACGACGAAAACGGTCGGAAAAAATCAGATATAACGCTTCGATGGAATCAAGCCAATGATACTTGGCAAAATGCGTTACAATCTAATTATCACTATGAAACGGAAAAAGAAGTAGTGATGACCCTCTCAAACGGAATGTATAACTCGAAGACCGAAACCTTCTTTGGCTCGGATAACAAACCGGCTTATTCGCTTACTTACCAGTGGAATAAAGAAGCAGACGATTGGTCTCCCCTACCCTGCTTGCGTTCCGAATGGCAATACAACAGCTTCGGCCTTGTTAGTCAATGCCTGAAGCAATATTGGAACAGTAACACCCGAGTGTGGAATCCTTTTGACATCCGTATTCTCTATTCCTATAATGAAGCAGGCGTTTTGATAGAAGAAATCTATCAGACACGCAACCCTGAACCTGAAGGTTGGGTTAATAAAGGGAAATATGCTTATTCGACTGATAATGAGAACCAAAAGACGGCTACTTCGTATGTTTTCGCTGCCGGTAGATGGATGTTCGACGGCAAAACAGTTTATTTATACGATGAGGAGGGGAAAATAACACGATGCGAATTTTACAATAGAGAAGCGGCTGAAACATTTTCCGCATTTAGCTTGATAACCTATTCCGAAAGCATAGAATCACCCGACGTAATCGAATCGAAAGAAGTAACCGTTTACCCCAATCCGGTCGTTTCGTCCTTCGAGGTAACCATTCCTGAAGCCTGTATCGGTAAAAATATTCAATTATTTGACATGACAGGAAAACAGGTAAAAATGCTTCCTGCATTAACCCAAAAGACGCTCGTTGATATCAGCGGACTGTCAAGTGGCTTGTATTTGTTGAGGATTGACAATTTAACGAAAAAAGTTGTTCTCAAATAATTTGCTATACGGCGTGATGCCGGCTACTTTTTTTTTCATGATATTCCCGGACAGTCAGACTGTTTCTGTCCGGGAATTTTTATTAATATATGTCATATTGTCATGTCTTATGTCATTTTCTCCCCCCATTTTTTCATGGCACAGTTTTTGAAATATAGATGTTACTTCCCTACTCCCCCTTTGAAGCCGTGTCTGCCGCCCTGTCTGCCGACAGGCAGAAGAGGCAGGGGGATGTTAAAAGGATAAAAAAAAAGTATTATAAATTAAAAAAATTCAGAATATGGGAAAAATTATTGGAATTGACTTAGGAACGACCAATTCATGCGTTTCGGTCCTCGAAGGAAACGAGCCGGTAGTGATAGCAAACAGCGAAGGGAAGCGGACGACGCCTTCTATCGTCGCATTTGTGGACGGCGGCGAGCGCAAGGTAGGCGACCCTGCTAAGCGTCAGGCTATTACCAACCCAAAGAAAACGGTTTTTTCAATCAAGCGTTTTATGGGTGAGACGTATGACCGGATGCAAAAAGACATCAATCGGTCGCCTTACAAGGTGGTACGTGGCGATAATAATACGCCGCGTGTAGATATTGACGGACGGCTTTATACACCGCAGGAGATTTCGGCTATGGTGCTTCAGAAAATGAAAAAGACGGCCGAGGATTACTTGGGACAAGAAGTACACGAAGCGGTGATAACCGTGCCGGCCTACTTCAGCGATTCGCAGCGACAGGCAACAAAAGAAGCCGGCGAGATTGCCGGCCTGACGGTCAAACGTATCGTTAATGAGCCTACCGCCGCTTCGTTAGCCTACGGTTTAGATAAATCATCCAAAGACATGAAGATAGCCGTGTTCGACCTCGGAGGCGGCACATTTGACATCTCCATCCTTGAATTAGGCGGCGGTGTGTTTGAAGTGAAATCAACCAACGGCGATACCCATCTTGGAGGCGACGACTTCGACCATGTCATTATTGACTGGTTAGCCGAAGAGTTCTATAACGACGAACGTATCGACCTGCGCAAAGACCCGATGGCGCTGCAGCGGCTGAAAGAAGCTGCCGAAAAGGCCAAGATTGAGCTGTCGAGTTCGACCTCAACCGACATCAACCTGCCGTATATCATGCCGGTCGACGGTATCCCTAAGCACTTGGTACGCACGCTGTCAAGGGCCAAATTCGAACAGTTAGCCGACAAACTCATTCAGGCCTGCCTCGAACCCTGTCGAAAGGCTTTATCCGATGCCGGCTATTCCACTTCCGACATCAACGAAGTGATTTTAGTCGGAGGCTCTACAAGAATACCTGCCATACAGCAATTAGTAGAAAAATTCTTTGGGAAAACACCGTCAAAAGGGGTCAACCCCGATGAGGTCGTTGCCATTGGCGCGGCTATACAGGGAGGTGTGCTTTCGGGCGAAGTAAAGGATGTTGTCCTGTTGGATGTTACGCCTCTTTCACTGGGCATCGAAACGATGGGCAGTGTGATGACACGGTTGATAGACTCCAACACAACCATCCCGACACGCAAATCGGAAGTGTTCACAACAGCCGCCGATAATCAGCCCTCCGTCGAAATTCATGTCCTGCAAGGTGAAAGGGCTATGGCACGCGATAATAAGTCTATCGGTCGCTTCCACTTGGACGGCATACCGCCCGCTATGCGTGGCACACCACAGATTGAAGTCACTTTCGACATCGACGCAAACGGCATTCTCAACGTTACCGCCAAAGACAAAGGCACCGGCAAAGTGCA
>CAYUAK010000147.1:0-1649 GCA_964442765.1 uncultured Tannerella sp.
TTCATAAATGAATTGAAGCGAAGGAACGAATGTTATCGTGATTCCATCTTCCTCATTGAAGTTCACCATACCGGCGACTCGCTTCCCGATAAAACAATCTTTGGCAGCTTTTACCAGTGCGCTTTCAAATTTGTTGGCATCAAGAACTGTACCTATAAGGTCATTCAAAACAGTAATGGCATCTTTCGACGATGCTGTGACTTTCCCTAAGTCGCCCTTTGGCTCAACGATAATGTCCGGTGCCTCGGCAAACAAAAACCTTGCTTGTTTATTGATAAGACTGTTCGCAAGTTTATATCGTAATTGAGCCGGAACATAATCATTGTTTGTTCCTTCAACAAAAAACTTGGCACCGTTCTTATAGATGTTGTAATACTTTATTTTGCTTTTCGATTTCCTCCTCTGTCAGCGCCGGCTCTATTATTTCTTCTTTATTTCCAAAGCATAAAAGCGTGCCTTTGGCGGTGAGAATCATGAAATGATTGTTAATGACTGCGGGCGAGCTAACAATTTGTTCGCCGGCGTCGTATTCCCATTCCGGTTTGCCGTTGTTGGCGTCGAGAATGGTGATTATGCCGGTTTTCGTACAAACGATGACTTTATCTTTGCATACGACAGGCGAGCTCTCACCGGCATTTCCTTTGAGCATGTATTTCCAGTTGACGGTTCCTTCTTTCCGGTTGAGTGAATAAAGATGCAGGTCGTCCGAAAGGAAGTAAAGGGCAGCCGGCGTGACTGCCGGAACGGAAACGAAAGAGCCGCTCTCGTCAGTTGAGGTCCTAATTTTTTTATGTTCGGCTATTTTCCCTTTGTCTAATTTCAATTCATAGATATTCCCCGAATAATCGCCTACATAACAATAGTTTTCAATGATGGCGGGCGAGGCGGGTACGTAGGCGTCTAATAAAAGCGAATCGGTTGCGATGCCTGTTTTACAGTCGATGATACGAAGCCAGGCATCGCAACCGCCGAACATGACATAGTGATTCATCAGCGCTACAGCTCCATTCAGGTAATAGCCCGATTCAAAGCTATTAATAAGCATACCATCCTTTGAATCAACGCAATAAAGGAAATTATCATAGCTGCCGAAGACAATCGCGAGGCGTCCGGCAAAATCGAAGCAATTGGCAGATGCCGAAAGTTGCCCCATCGTTTCATACGTCCAGAGCGTGTCTTTTTTTTCGAGTGAGATAGCCGTCATCCTGCCATCAATTCGTCCAAGATAAAGGGTCGATTTATTAATCATCGGCGAAGCATTCACAGCCGTCTCCAAGTTGTACTCAAATTGTAACTTACCGTTGATATCTACTCCCAGAATACGACCTCTATTGTTACTCCAATAGGTAACGCCTTTATTTACAACGGGAGAAGAGGTTGTATTCGTTCCGCCTTTGTAAGTCCACAGCAACTCCGGTTTTTCCGGCAAGCGAGTGTCGGTGTAACCGCTCAAGGCTGCATCTCCGCGGAAAATATGCCAATCCATGTTCCCTTGGATGCTTGTAACGCCCGGTTTGTTGGTACAGGCGACAAGCAATCCGAACAGCATAAGATATAATATCTGTTTCATCCTTATTTTAGTGTCCATTTAAAGAATAAAGCGCTCCGGTTGGGCATAGCTTGGTGATATCTTCATTGATGTTCTTACG
>CAYUAK010000148.1:0-1866 GCA_964442765.1 uncultured Tannerella sp.
ATGACAATGAATAAGACCAGACCTTTAGAATTATCGGTACTTAATTATTTCGCTGAACCACACCAACCCATCCATCGTCAATACCTCGCATTACGAAGATTCATCCATGACGGGTGTAATGCCGAAGACGTTGCCGAGGAGTTTGGGTATACGGCAAATACAATATACACCTTAGCGAGGAACTTCAAAACCAAACTGCACAATAGTACGGAACAAGGCGAGGATCCGTTTTTTCAAACCCTAAAACCTGGAAGGAAACGGATAGAACGGACAGACGACCTGGTAGAAACAATTTTAGGCTACCGTAAAAAATACCTTAGTGTACCCGATATAAAGATTTTAATGGACGGTAGAGGTTATAAAGTATCGGAAGGTTTTATATATAGCGTCTGCGACGAAGCCGGATTCGTGAGGCTTCCCAAGCGTAGCAAATCGCAGCGACAGGAATTGATGGAGAATAGCGGTTATGCGGACATGCTGGAAGCGCCTGTTTCCGAAATGCGTAATTTTAAGGAAGAAGAGCAATTCATGTCCAAGGGTGTAGGCGTCCTGTGCTTTTTACCGTTCATCAGGGCGTACGGCATCGATGAGCTCATCGAAAAAACAAATTACCCCGGTTCCGGCCAGATAGGGAAGTTAAACTCCATCCTGGCCTTCCTTGCCCTGAAGCTGTCCAGTGTACAACGGTACGGCCAGGACGACGGGTGGTGCATGGATCGGGGGCTCGGGATGTTCGCGGGGCTTAATGTTTTGCCGAAGACGACGTGGTACAGTTCGTATTCAGCCGCTATTAAGCGGGAAGACAATGCCGCTTTTTTGAAATCGCTCAACCGCATTTTTATGGACAACGGGTTGCTGTCCGACACTGCGAACCTTGACTTTACGGCCATTCCCTATTGGGGTGATGAAGACCCTTTTGAGAACAACTGGTCAGGCAAACGTTCGAAAGCGTTGATATCAATTCAGGCTGTACTGGCGCAGGATCCTGATTCAGGGATAATTTGCTACGGCGATGCGACTATTAAACACGATAACCAGGATAATGTGGTATTGGAATTCCTGGATTTCTACACGGAAGGGACAGGGCAAAAAGTTGAATACCTGGTTTTCGATAGTAAGTTCACCACTTTGCAAAATTTGGGGCGCATTAACGGAATGGGGATCAAGTTTATTACTATACAAAGAAAGAGCAAGAATCTGAATGAAAAAATTAATCAGATAACAAATTCCCAGTGGAAGTCTTCGAGGGTAGAAAAAGCGAACCACAAATCCCGACCGATAGTATACAGCGAAAGCACATGTTTAAATACACACTATGGGGAACAGCCGCTCCGGCAAATTTTTATCAAAGGCAACTCCATTAAGTCGTCTATAATCATTACAAATGATTTTAACCTTAAAGCGGAAGATGTTATCCGTAGATATTCAAAAAGGTGGCTTATCGAAAACGAGATTTCTGAACAAATACATTTTTTCCACTTTAACCGGAATTGTTCTGGAATCGTTGTGAAGGTTGATTTTGACTTAACTATGACGATACTCGCGCACAATCTTTACAGACTACTGGCAGACCAGTTGGCAGGCTATTCACATAATAGGGCGCAAACTTTGTACGATAAATTCATTGATAATTACGGTGATGTTGTCGTCGGCGCCAATACTATAACGGTAAAAATGAATCGAAAGCGATCATTGCCTGTTCTCCGGGAAAGTCTTCCTGATATAAACGAGCCTTATTCGTGGCTTGGGGGGAAAAAGTTGATTTTTGTTGCTAATTCTCATACATAATTTGGTATCATTATTTGTCGTGAAAATCTATGATTATCTCTTTGCGTATATTCTCTTCAATGGCGCGAGTTATCATAA
>CAYUAK010000149.1:0-22382 GCA_964442765.1 uncultured Tannerella sp.
TCAACAAACGCTTCCGCCGAATCTTTCAATGCCAAAATCAAAGCCTTCCGTGCTGTACTAAGAGGCGTTGTTGACATTGACTTCTTTTTGTTTAGATTAACAAATATTTATGCATAATCCACAGCTTTTCCGACTGTGCCCATTCTTCCCCCGAGCTGCGCTCCGCTTGCAAGGGGTTATTCACGTTCAAGTCTTTCGGACTATAAAAAAACGACCTGAGTAGTTTTACAATTATGTAAAAAAAAAAGTCCGTGATATGGTGGTCACGGACTTTTTAAAAAAGTTATGAAGGAGAGAATTTACTTCACGAGAACCTTAACAGCGGCTTGTCCTTCGACGGTTACTACTACTACGCCTGCAGGTGCTGCCAGTGTAGCTTTATCGGAGGTAAGTATCGCGTTAGCAACGGTTTGGCCGAGGACGTTAGTGATAACAACTTTCTTACCGGCAGCGTTCTGGATAGTAACAGCGGCTACGTCGCCAATCACTTGGACAGTGTTAGCAGCAGCGTTTACTTCTTCGTTGCCGACAGGATTAGTAAGTTGTTTAACGTTCATTACCGAACCGGATGCTTGGCCCATGTTGTCTTTCAGATCCGAGCGAGTGATAGACGGAACGCCGTTTTGCGTTTTAACCCATCCACCATATCCCGGACGTATCATTGCGCCGTGGCGGACATCGCGGTCGGTCGTTTCAGATTCGATAACGAAATCGCTGGCGCCTCTTTCGACGTAACGGAACGAGAACACCCAGTCTTTGTGCGTATTATCACCCAATTCAACGATTGCTTGCAAACCAATCTTACCGGCGGTATTGTTCTTGTAGTTCCAATAGTCGCGTACTTGTGCGCTTCCGGCAGCGTTAGCTAAGTCGCCAAACGGGAAATAGGCTTCCGAATAGGCTTTTGCTGTGGCTGCAAGGTTGCTGGTTCTTAGCTTATTGAAATCAAGATACTTGCCATTCGCATCACCATACTCTTTCATGAGCTGTTCATATACGAATTTAGCATGGCTGTATTGTGCCGTTCCCGGATACCCCGGTTCAGCGCCTTTCAATACCCACAGGCTGTCGCCTTTGTGGATAGCCCAAGCAAATGCAAGGCGATCCCACTTCTCATTAACAACGTATGAAGCGCCGTTAGGATTGCGAAGGACGGTTTCTTGAATAGGCTCTACCTTGTTAAAGTTATTCGAACTGAAAGCACGGGCATTACTTGACGAAGCGCCTGCAAAAGTATAGTTTTGGTCTACACTAAAGGTACCGCTCGGGTTAATTAACGAGGCTTTCGGAGCTTTCGCGTATTGTGATGCGTTATACAAGTAACGAGCCAAGATATACGGTCTATTAGGACTTGCAACAGGTATGTCGCAGTCACCTAAGTCAGACTCATCCGGGTTGAACGGGTCAACACAAATCAGATATTGCGGTTTGATCCAGCCTGTACCACGGTTGATGAACGCCGTATCAATATAGAATGCGCGGTTAGTATTCGGATAGGTTGCAACACTGCTCAATCCTAAGAAGCTGATAACATTATTCAATGTATCGCGGTAGAAGCTTGTAACATCACCCTGGTCTTTGAGGTTGTAGGTACGTCCACCGTCCTTGCCAAACCTCGTTTTGTCGTTCTTATCGAGGTAGTTACCTGCGTTCTCGAAGAATTTATACCCCTTTTCGGCTCCGTTGAGTTGGTGGAACTCAAGGATGTCGGGCTTGTCGGTATTCCACTTGTCGCCGCCGAATTTCTCATTCGGTTCGTTCACATGGAAGCGGCGGTAGATAGGATCTGCGTCTCTCTCTAATTGGAAGACAGAGGTGTTAGAGCCTACAGCGGCATCACCACGGATAACAAACCGGGCCTCACCCGTATTATGGTTGATGTCCATGAGCGCCAAAGCGAGTTCCCTGTTCGACTTAATTTGAGCTAAAATCTTCGTGGCAGCCAAAGTACCCATCTTATTGTTCAGATAGTCTTCGATGTCGCCATATTTCGTTCCGCCCCATTCAAAGTAGTTAGGATCGGTAATTCTCGCTGTATCAATACGTTGAACGATAGCAAAGTAATCGTTGCCTTTCACTCTGTCGATGTCAAACAATGTTTCGCGGAAATAGAAGTGTGGTATTCCAAACAATCCTATCGGGCTTTTTGAACCTTTAACATACGGACGTGTAGCATACGCTTTATCGGAGAGGATATAGCGGTCTTGCTCGCCTACCGTTACATAGTGACCTTTCAGAGTCGGATGCCATTTGTAAGGATCTAACAAGAACAAGCGGTATGCCTGACGAGCCAGCGGTTTCAGGTCAGTGATTTCGGTAGCGTTATTCCAGTAGCCGAAGCGCTCAAGTATCATTGTCTGGTAATCCAAGTACCTGTGTTTTTTGTTCTTATAAAGTGTGAACAAATCTCTGTACTGCGTATATGCGCCGCTTCCCGTTGTCGTTGCTTCGGTCAATTCTATCATGTTTTGATAGATTTCTTCTTTAGCCATCTCCTGCAAGCTGAAATACAGCTTGTCATAATAATCTACACCTTCAGCATACAGCGTCGTATCTGTCGAGTTCGGTTTGTAACCGTTCCAGCTCAGGTAACGTGGGTTGGTCTTTGCTAAGAAGTGCAAGAACTTGAACGCATAGATGTCGATATAGGTCGAATCTTTGTCGATGTATTTATATCCGAGCAGTTGGTTCTTTTTAACATCTGAATCTAAGCGGATGAATCCCCATTCGGTCGGCGGGAATTTTGCTTGTACGCTTGCAACAAATTCGGTAGCATTGAATTCGCCCCACTTCAGGGTAGTAGTCGTATATCTTCCTCGTACGAGTTTCTCTTTATTAAATGCAGGATTGGGATTTCTTGAATCGCCGATTGAGAACCTGCCTGCTGTTGTATAAGCGTTCACATATTCATACCTTACATTCCTGAACTCGCGGTTTTGCAACGTGAAAGGTGAGCCGGCCCTGGTGGCATCGATGTTGATGACAGCCCATTGGTAGCACGGCATCTTCGACGGGTCTTCGTTAGCTTCAGGTGTTACCCAATATACCGAGTCGGTTATTGACCATAACGGTACGCACAAGAACTCACCCTTCGTATTTTGAATCAGGTACAAGTCATTAGGAATAGTAGCCTGGCCCGTATTTGGCTCTTCAGGCGCTTTACATTTCTCGCCGAAAGCAATTTTTATTTGCGTATCCAAGCCCTTGGCGCCGTTTTTAAACGTCTGGTCTAACGTCAAAATTGCCTGATTATTCGCATTCAAATTCTGGAGGTCGATATAAAGCAGCGAATCTCTGTATTTATTCAGACCGTCGCTTGTCGTCGCCCAGCCGTAGATATGCGAGAGCGCGCTGAAATTGCTGCCAAAAGTTAAGCTTTGAGGACCTCTGAAACTTTGAAACAAGCGTGTTGTGTCAGCCGTCGAGATAACGACCCTGTCGATACCGGGTATCGTCGAATTCGGATAGAATTCCATGAACGAGTGGAAGTTAGCAATAGACGGAGGTGTGCCTGTGTTCGTTGAACGTCCGCCGGTTGTGGTGCCTACGCCATGTCCTTCAACAATCCATCCGCTGAGTGTAGCTGTTGAGTTGGAGAAGAAGTCGGGGCTTTTTTGAAGTAAAACGCCGTTACCTGTGCCGAACCCGCCATAATAGTATTCCCAGGATGCTTCTTCAATCGACCTTGTCCTAGTAGAGCCGCCAAAGACATTTTCAGTGAATAAGTCGGAAGGCCTTACTAAACCTGTATATCCAGATAATATACCGTTATCCCATGTCCTAATGCCGAAGGAGTTAGTCCACCATGCCGGCCATGTAGCATTTTGTGAACCTGCCGAGTAATCCGGATATCTTACGCGCGTCTGGTAAACGTTGATGAAAGTGCTGTCGGCAGTCGGGTCATAAACGACGCGGAACTTCGACTGGTTCTCCATGATGGAGTCTTTCATATACACCATACCAAAGGTATAAAAATCGGTAGCAAAAGCGTTAAAGCGTGTAATAGCAGCTGCATAAGCGGTGTGTGACAAATCGGTAGTTAAACTAAATCCTACACGCGGTGTATAATGCGTGTTCCACGCCCAAGCGCCTAACTCGCCATCAGGAATGCCGCCGGTAGAAGCGTTTGTATAAAGTATATACGTGTTAGGAACAGCCTGTACGGTGGTACCAACGGTAAATGAAGAGACATTGATACCCAACGCAGCGGCTTCTCCAATAACCTCATTCCAGTTGTCAGCTTGCGCCTGGTTAAATGGAATATGCACTTCTAAGGCTGCTCCGGTATAAATCGTTCCTGCAGGAGCAGTTCCTGCTACAATCGTAGCTAATGGAATAGGCGTATTGGCCGGATCAACGGCACGTTTGAGCGTAGCCCAGATTAAGCTGTCCAACCTCCAATAGACGCCGTTCAGCAAATAATCGGTTATTTTCGGCATTTTGCCGTTGTAGGTAGCTCCCAATGAGGATGCAAATGAAGCGCCCCATTTAAGCCCGGTAGTCAAAGCAGTATTATCCCGTCTTGGTCCCCAAGCCAATGCCAGGTATTGGTTATTACCATAGTTCACCCATGCGGTATCTACATATAAGTAGTCGCCGGGATTATTGGATGTTGGGATGCCGGTTGTTCTTTTGAACTGCATATAACCGTAGTGATACAGCGAGTCGTTTACTTCGTAAGCTCTTAAAGGAGAGAAATCCCTTGTAAACGGATTGATGTATTTGTTATTATCTCTCTGGTTGGTCACTTCCAAAGTTGCATTCGGATTAAAGCCTATACCGCGTGCAGCGACTGCGTTCCAGTCATTCGCATTGAGAACGAATGGATTAACTTTCTGCAGCGTAAATACAAGCACATTACTGACAACGCCTCTTGGATTGGGGCCGCCGCCTACATAGACATCGCTGGCGGGTCCTTCAACTAAGTTGTTAATCGGTGCATTCTTAACGGCTACAAGATAACCTCCGGAAATTTTAGCCGCATTAATCGGGTCGTAAACTACATTGTCTTTAAATACAAAGACGGCAACCGTATCTTTCGCTATATACGAAAAGAGCGGTCTGTTTACCTGAAGATTTTGCGTAGGCAAATAGGTTTGTGAGAAATGCCATCCGTTCACAACTAAATTACTGCTCTTGTTATTGATAGGTTCGTTAAAAATCGGGTATCCATCGATGAGGTCATTTGATAAAGTATACCCTGTCGCACCTCTAAAGGGAGCCAATAACGGAAAGCCTGTATGTACTTGCTTAAAATTAAACGCTACATTCGATCCGGGGACAAGTCCCTGGTTGTAATCCACACACCATAATGCGCGTCGAAGTGCTCCGAATTTATTCGAATAGGGATTTCCAAGATCTGCATTGGAGTTTCTGAATAGGTAAGAGTAATCCCAATCTAATTTTGAAAATTCTTCAATACGAAGATTGCTTATCTGAGTCGTAGCGCTGACTACGCTATCTACGTGCAGGACAAATGTCTTCCCTGCAGCTATTTCAGCTAATAAGTTTACTATAGCCGGGTTAGCCAAATTTGGATTCTTAATATCTGTCAGTGTGAGCAGGTAATAATAATTCGGCATTAAGCCTTTTTCGGGAAGTCTTTGTACAGTGCTTGCCGTCAGTTTGTCTCTAAAAAGTACCGAACCATCTCCGGCAGCAACCTTATTAGGTATGTACGGCAATTGGGCATTCACTGTCAAAGCGGAGCAAACAAGCATTATTGCTCCTAATAATAAAGTGAAAATCTTTCTGTTCATAATCATATTTTTTTATTATTTATTAATTTCCTTTTGCTAATCTTCTTCCCCTCTCCCGATAAGCAAACCTAAGCAGGTCTGCTTATCAAGAACGGGAGAAGTAGTATCTAATTTATTTAATAATCACCTTAACAGCTTTTTCACCTTGTACAGTCACTACAGCAACGCCTTTGGCTACCGGAACTGCTTCGTTATTGCCTGCCAAAGCTTTGTTGACGAGCGTCTGACCAAGAATGTTAGTGATTGTCACCTGTTTGCCGGCAGCGTTAGCGATAGTTACAAAGCCCTCGCCTGCAACAACGTTCACCTTACCGACAAGTTCGTTCTGTGTAGCTAAGCCATCCCATACGTCGATTTGATTGTCTACGTTAAAGACATCGCCTTGTTGAATAGCATCGCCGTATGACCTGCGGCTAATGACCGGCACTAAGTTTTGCCACATGATCCATCCGCCTTGTGTCGGAGCAATCTTGCGGTTACCAAACGGTGTACGGTTCGTTGTCTCGGATTCAATCTTGAAACGTTTTTCAAAATTATTGGACTTATCTAAACCGTTAGCATCGGCGTTAAATACCGGCGCTGATACGAAACGGAAGGAGAAGCTGACGTCGTTGTGGTAGTTTTCCCAATTGCCGAAGTCGTAGTATACGCCAAGCATCTTGCTGTCGTGCCAGCAACGCTCGGTACCCCACAGCTTGCCGCCCGGCAATGTTGCCCTGTATAATGCTGCGCCGTCTATGAATGTCATACCGTCACAGGTTTTTATCTCATAATCGCTTGGTTTGAGATACTTGTTCAGCTCGCTAACGATGTAGAGGCGGTCGTGAACGTGGATAGCATCAACGAAAGCTAAGCGATCCCAATCGGAATCCATGATGTACCTTTTATCGCGATAGGGTGCGTTCTCGCTGCCGTCGCTACCGATTTGGCGTGCCGAGTCGGTTGCATTGACAAGATAACGGGCGCGGATAAAGGGTTGTGTCGAAGCGTACAGCAGGTCACCACACTCGTTGGGGTAGCATACTGTCTGTTCCGGGACGATTTGTGGATTCATTGCCAGCAGGTACTGCGGCTTGATGGGGCCTGTGCCGCGTCTGATATAAGCGGTATCAACAAAGAAGTTATAATTAAATTTGATAGTGCCATCGGGCGCTAATATCTCTTTATTTTCGTCTTTGTTGCTATATCCTAAGAAGTTGATAGCGGAGTTATTGGCAAAAGCGCCGATAGCGTCTTCAAACAGGTAAACAGACGGTTCCTGGTCGCGGTAGAACCTTAATACTTTAGGCCCGTCTAAGTTTTGGGCTGCGGTTCCTTCGCCTACGGTCGTTGCGTTATCATCATGTATACTACGTAACCTGCGGTACAGGTCATAGTTGGCAATCTCTAATGAGAACAAGGCTACGTTCACAGCCGAAGCGGTTTTGCCGCGCGCTTTGATCCATGATGAAGCATAGTCGACGTCTAATGTTACCAAGTTATATGGTGTAGAGCCGTCGCGACGTTTCAGCGTATCCGATACTTCCAGACCGAAAGAGGTCACACGTGCGATTTGTTCAAGCTCGATACGGTCTAACAATGCGTGGAATATAACGCGGGTAGGATCCTGCGGGGCAAACTCTACGTTTGTCTTCGGTGTTTTGAAGGTGGAGTTCGGTACAAAATAGGTATCGCGAATGTAGATATTTGACAGTTTGAACGGATGTTTTTCGGATGAGATATCTTCAACGCCATATTTCATTGCGTTACGATAGTCGGAACCATCATCTCTGCCGCCCTTCAATACAACAAACTGTTTGGCTAAGCCGTCGCGGTATTTGTAGAAGTCGGCTACCTGCATCTCGTAGTAGTAGCGGTTCAGTACCGGTACATAGAGTTGTGTATAGTTCGGGTTGTAATAGGGGACTACGTCAGCTATCTTCAGGTTGAACCATTCTTCTCTCGGATAGCCGTAGATCTCTTCGGCGAACTGATGGTCGCGGAGATATTTGCCTAACTGAAGCTCGAAGCCCGTCTTGGCGCCATCGTCCGATACCTTCAATATCTGCTCGTCATAGAGCTTTCCTAAGTGGATATAATTGTTTTCGCTGCGAATGTAGTTGTAATAGTTGAAAGCGAAAGCGTTGTAATCCATGCCTTTACGGTTGCCAATATCTTCCGACTTACCGAAGCTGGGCAGATCCGGATCTTGTCCTACCGTGAAGTGTTTGTATCCTAAGTGCGCGTCGCCTAAGTATTCATTGATAACCGGACGGAAGCCGCTATAGCCCTGTACTTTGCCAATATCGCAGTTGCTTGGCGATTTCATTACCGGCAGGTATTCGCCTTTCACATAGCCCTCGGTGATAGGATTGTAGGTGCCACCGTTGATATAGGTCGGCAGTAGCGGGCTATACCAGAATTGGGCGTAACCTTTGAATATCTTTGAATAGGCTCTGGTGATCCTTACGTTTTTCATTTGAACGAGTTCTAAGGATTCGAGCGTCAGGTCGCCGAACTCACGGTTGGTGATGTCTACGCGGTACGGCATATTACCGCCGTCGGCCGGTTCGACTACCCATTGGAGTGAAGGTATACGGTCGGGGCATTCGAATTCTTCGAGTTCGAGCCACTGCGGTGTATAACTTCCGTTATAGATACGGATACCCAATGCGCGTCCTCTTTGATCCCAGATAGTATAAACGCCCTTAGCCGGTACCCATGAATCGATTTGCATGGCTGCGCAGTTGTTGATACCGAAGTAGATACGGGTGTTCGACGGATGACGTCCTACGGTCATGATGCTGTTAGCGCCGCCCGTACCGGTCAGGTCTTGGTAGCGTACAATCAGCGCATAATGAATCTTGTCATTATACAATCCGTAAAAATAGTTAACGCCGGGGGCATCATGCTGGTATGCATCGCCTAAAGGTTGATCGGCATCATCTATAAAAGACTTACTTATATATTCGGCATGGGTATCATGTTTGACATAATAAGCATTGATAACGAGGCTGTCTTCCGACGGGAAGTATACGAAACGGTAGCTATGGTTGTAGTCTACGTCGTCGTAGATACGTTGAACAGCCGTTCTCTTAACTGAACGCAGTTTCAGATACTGGATACTCATATCGTTGTTATACTTCTGAGTATCATCAGTTTTGCTCAAGTTGGAGTTGACGATAAAGCCTTGTGATACTTTGCTTGCGTTAAACGTTTCTATGTTCAAATAGCCTAATTGTGCGGCAAGAGGATTGTTACTCTCATGCGCTTTCAGCGACATATTAAAAGGATTGTCTTGCTTCGGATTCGGGTCGAACTGGAGCTGAACTAAGTCAGTGCCGTCTTTATGGCCTAAATAGGTATTGAACTCGGTCTCGTTAAGGACAAAAGGAGAAATCTTTACGACTGAAAACTTAAGCATTCCGGGCACATTGCCTGCAAGGAACTGGTCGATAGGGACTTCTACGGTTTTGATTTTACCGGTTGGCGCCCAGCCGGCGACTCCCAACTCGGCAACGATAACGCGGTAGTATCCTGTCGGGACATTGCTGGCGTTCGTTACGTGACGATAGAGCGGCTGTTTGTTATTAAGCATATTGTTATCATACGAATAGGAATACATCCACCCTTTTCCTGTTCCGCTGACGTAGGTAGTGCCTACTCTTGCGAAATCTAAATCCATGTTAAAGATTTTGTTCGTAAAATGGAACGTGGGCAACTGCGGGCGTTGTTCCTTGTCTTGTACGTTGATACACCAGAAGGTAGACTGAAGGTCATACATGTTAGCCTTTTCTGCTTTCCATTGCCTTCTCAGGTCCGTCATGCTGACCATCCTTGCTTCGCCCTGCTCAGTGACAGCCAAAACTATCGTGTCACATCCCCATGCTGGGTTATTAACAGCCATGAGCGCAAAGGAGGGCTGACTGTAGTACAAGTAAGCGTTGATACCGCCATCGTATGTAACCGGATACCAACCGCTTGGAATAGCGTCAGGTAAGTAGATTGAGTCTACCTGAAGGTGATACATCCCCTTGGACATGCCGCCGGGAAGTGTTCTCACTAGCTCGCCGATGCTTCTATCGGCGACAAACCTAGCGTTTACGTAGAAGGCTGTCGAAAACAGCAAGCACGTAACTGCTAATAAAGTAAAAATCTTTCTGTTCATAATAATTTAATTTAAATTAGTACTAAAATTTATTTTTTATTTAATCTCTTTTTTTTCTTTTTTTCAAAATAGCCGTCAACAATTCGCGCCTAATTCGGGACAAAAGTACTCATTCTTCCGATACTGCGTATACATCTGAAGCATTTTTTTTGCCTCCCCGACCGATTTATTATCCAAATAAGGGTTTTTCGGTACGAAACCCCGCCTTTAGATAACGAATTATAGTTTGCCAGTTTCAGGGTTTTTTTCCCCCTTTGAAGGGGGCCAGGGGGATGTCCTTTTCTGTCCACTATTAATTATATGTTCGCGCGTACATTAGCATATATGTCTACTTTTGTTTTTCATCCCTTCGAGCCGAAACCCGGACTCGAACCGGGGACCTATTCATTACGAATGAATTGCTCTACCAACTGAGCCACTTCGGCTTTGAATCGTGATTAACAATTAGTTATCATGTATTTACTGCCTGTTTTTCTAATAAATTTCGCATTATTGCGCTGCAAAGATACGATTTATTCTAAATCTGCAAAAATTTTCTTAGAAAAATTTTGCAGTTCCTGCTCTAAATTTTTCATCAGCCGGCCTTCGGGTTGTACGTCGCCTCCTTCTAAGGTGAGGACGTTCTCAATTTCATTGAAATCGTCGTCGACGATAATGGCCTTAAATGGCCTCATAAAGATAGGGTTATCGAAGGTTTTGCGGGTCTTGAACGCCGCCAGGACGACGCGGCTGAAATGAACGGCCTGCCGGCTGAGCCGTGGCCCTTTCTCGGTGCGTTCGTCCCAGTCGAAAATCGTTTTTTTCTCTAACAGGTTTTCGTTGTCGTCGTAGACCGACGCATCGCCGCTCTCCATGTCGATATGAATCATCAGCGCGGATACAAACTGCCCGCTGTTCGCACTTATCAGATGCTCGACCGCATCGGTCAGCAGCTCCTCAATCAGGATATGTACTTTTGGCTTCTCCATTGTTTTAATAGTTGAAATCGGGCGCAAAGGTAAGAAAAATAATTGAGGTTAGATGCATCAACATCCTAATACATGTATATCGCGGTAGAGACGTGGCGCACCGCGTCTCAACATGTTGTGGGGGTGATGAATAATAGACTGTGTTTAAATGTAACAATGCGTAGTATAATAAAAGACCTGAATGTACGTTTATAGGACATCCCCCTGCCCCCTTCAAAGGGGGAGTTAAAAATAATTTCAGATGCAGCAAGCGTTTATAGACAGGCAGTTTTTCAATCTTACGGTGTTCGCGCTGATTTTCGGCGTGATATTCTACGATAGCATAAGCGCTTTAGGGTTCAGTTACGTGGACGAGATTTGCGCGTTACTTCTGTTCTTTCTATTCTTATACAAGGTGTTCGGCACAAAGACGTGGGAGTTTGACAAGGGTTTCTTCGTTGTAACAGCTATTTTCATCTTTTATCTGATCTACTCTTTCGTCATCCAGTCGAATACGAAAGGAGCTATCCTGACGGATTTTGTTATTCAGTTTAAGCCCTTCCTTTCTTTTTTCTGCGTATATGCTTTGCGTCCGGAGCTGTCGGACAACCAAAAAGCGCTCATCCGGCAATTGATCATTCTGTGCAGTTTATATGTCTTGTTAGTCGGCGTCACCTGGTTTGCTTATGAAGATATTATTGAACTCACCTTTGGACATGTTTCGAGGATAGCGACAGCTTCGACCGTGCTGGCCATGTTATATCTCTATTGCAGTGACTATACAAAGAAGGACAAGTTAGCTTTTATACTGCTACTATCAATCGGCTTACTATCTACGCGCTCCAAGCATTTCGGCTTTTTTGTTATCTGCTCATTCCTTGTCTTTTATCTCAACAGGTCGCTCAAGTTTAAATTGAATTTGAAAAATTTTCTTTTTGTCTCGGTTGCCTTAGCGCTGACGGTCTTAGTGGCTTGGAAAAAGATCAATGCCTATTTCATTACCGGAGGTTTTGGCGGCGGGCGGTCGATAGATAATCTATATGCCCGTTTTGCGCTTTACTATTTTGCTTGGTTTATATTGTTGGACTATATCCCGTTTGGTTGTGGCTTTGCTTCGTATGCTACGTATGCTTCCAGCATCAATTATTCATCTATCTATACCAAATACGGGATGAACAATATGCACGGTCTGACCAAGGCCAATCCTGATTTTATGGCCGACACCTATTATCCGGCGCTGGCACAGTTTGGTTTTGCAGGCGTCTTTTTGTTCTTTTATTTTTGGTTGTACTTATTTAAGCGCGCTATCCATATATTTAAAAAAGGATACCTGAAAGAAGCAGTGATGGCTATCATGATAATCCTGTTTTTCTTAATTGAAAGTACTTCCGATGCTACGCTGACACATAACCGGGGGATGTTTATGATGATGATATTAGGTCTTGTCTTTGCGGATGCGAAAGGTAGAGATGGATAGTGTAACATCCCCCTGCCCCCTTCAAAGGGGGAATTTTAATAATCAATGCTTTATGCGTATTTTATTAGTTAATAAGTTTTATTATTTGCGTGGGGGCGATTGTTCGGTTGTATTGAACACCGAGCAATTGCTACGAGACAAGGGTCACGAGGTTGCCGTTTTCAGTATGCAAAAACCTGAGAACATCCCTTCGCAATGGGAAAAGTATTTCCCTAAAGAGGTTTCTTTTTCCTTTTCCAATATTTCCGGGATTATTCCGGCTATAACGCGTCTGTTTAACTCGCGGGAAGTAGTCAGCAAGTTCCGGCAGTTGTTAGCGGATTTTCAGCCTGACGTCGTTCATCTGCACAACATCCATTCCTATATCTCGCCAGCAGTGGCGCGAATGGCACACGAAAAAGGGATTCGCGTTGTCTGGACACTACACGATTACAAACTGATATGCCCATCGTATTCATGCCTTCGCAACGACAAACCCTGCGAAGTATGTTTTTATAAAAAAATCAATGTTGTGAGGTTCAGGTGCATGAAAGACAGTTTTGTGGCAAGTATGCTGGCCTATATAGAAGCCCGTTATTGGAACCTGAAAAAACTATCCCGCCTCACCGACCTTTTCATCAGTCCGAGTCGATTTCTGAAGACAAAAATGATAGAAGCCGGCTTAACGCCGGCACAAATCGTTGAGTTGCCCAATTTCATTCCTCAATCTATAGTTGCCTCCTGCAAAAAAGAAAACTACTATTGTTACGTAGGGCGCTTATCCGAAGAAAAAGGGGTTGAGGTCTTGCTGACTGCGGCTTCCCAATTGCCCTTTCATCTGAAAATTATTGGTGAAGGCCTGTTGCTTGAAAGATACAAAAAAGCCTACGCAAAGCCTCAGATAGAGTTTTGTGGTTTTATCTCTCCTGAGGAGTTGTATCCTATCGTGAGCAAAGCGCGTTTTCTCGTTTTGCCATCGGTTTGCTACGAAAATAATCCACTCAGCGTAGTCGAAGCCTTGTGCTTAGGGACACCGGTACTCGGTGCCCGTATCGGCGGTATCCCCGAATTGATAGAAGAAGGGGCAAACGGATTCCTGTTTCAACCAGGCAACAGCTCGGATTTGACCCGAAAAATTGAGGAAAGTTTCCGCTATTTTACCACCGACTACCCTTATAAAATAATATCTTCGGATGCACAAAATAAATTCGGTTCTGCAACGTTTTATAATAAACTAATAAACTTTTATGAACGTTAAATCATGTAAACCCACTGATATGAGCATTATCCTGACGTATCGCTGCATGATGCGCTGCAAGATGTGCCATATTTGGAAAAATCCTACGGAGCGTGAAAAAGAAATCACCCCGGAAGAGATCAACCGATTGCCTTCAGTCAAATTTATTAACCTGACAGGCGGAGAGCCTTTCTTGCGTGATGACCTGGAAGAGGTGGTGCGTATCTGCTTCACCAAAGCGCCGCGGGTCGTTATCTCTACTTCGGGCTGGCTGGAGGAGCGTATCATCGCCCTTGCGAAAAAATTCCCTCAAATCGGCATCCGGATAAGCATCGAAGGGCTGTCATGTAAGAATGACGAGTTGCGCGGCCAAGCCGGCGGTTTTGACAAGGCTTTGCGCACGCTGCTCACACTCAAAGAAATGGGGGTCAAAGACATCGGCTTCGGATGTACGGTCTCGAATAATAACTCGGAAGACATGCTTTCGTTGTATAAATTAAGTCGCGCCTTAGGACTTGAGTTTGCAACGGCTTCGTTTCACAACTCCTATTACTTTCACAAGACCGATAACGTCATCACCAATCGCGAAGAGGTGGGCCGTAACTTCGAGCAGTTAGTCAATATGCAACTGAAGGAATCCCGTCCGAAGTCATGGTTTCGCGCTTTCTTTAACATGGGCCTTATCAATCACATCGAAGGGAACCGGCGCTTGTTGCCTTGCGAAGCGGGCAGTGTCAACTTCTTTGTAGACCCCTACGGTGACATCTACCCCTGCAACGGATTGGAATCAAATATCTGGTTAGAAAACATGGGTAACATACGCCAAACGCCCATTTTTAACGAGCTTTGGAACAGCGCACAGGCACAGCATGTACGTGAGAAAGTTTGTACCTGCCCCAAGAACTGCTGGATGATAGGAACGGTAGCTCCCGTAACGAAAAAATATAAGCGCTACCCGCTGAAATGGGTTATGAAAAATAAATGGCGCAGCCTGACCAACCGACCGGCCTGCCTGATACAAAAACCGTATTTGTAGTGGTTGTAGTTGTGACAGGGACGCGCGGTATCCCTCATATTCTCGGAGGCGTTGAGACGCACTGCGAAGAGCTGATGCCCCGCTTGGCGGCAAGGGGGTATCGGGTCATCGTTGTTCGTCGTACGAACTATATACAAGACCGGCTTACTTCCTACAAAGGCGTAACACTTTACGACATCCCTAACGTCAAAATAAAATCTTTTGAGGCTATCGTCCACACCTTCCGCGCTATCTGGAACGCAAAATACAGATTTCAGGCTGATATGGTTCATATTCACTCCATCGGGCCGGCGCTGCTGACACCCGTCGCACGCTTGCTCGGCTTAAAAGTGGTATTTACACATCACGGACCCGACTATGACAGGGAGAAATGGGGGCGGATAGCCAAGTTCATGCTTCGCCTTGGCGAGCGCTTTGGGTGTGAGTTTGCCCATCAGGTTATCGTTATTTCAAACGTTATCAATAATATGATAAAACAAAAGTACGGACGAAACGACGCACACCTGATTCATAACGGCGTATCCGAACCGATACGAACCGAACTGCAGGGCTACCTGGAAGAATTGGAGGTCGAAAAACACAAATTCATTTTCGCAATGGGTCGCTTTGTCCCCGAAAAAAACTTCCATCTGTTAATACACGCTTTCACGTCACTTAATCAATCCGGATACCGGTTAGTTATTGCAGGCGATGCCGACATCGAAGACGACTATTCCCGTAATCTTAAATCGTTAGCGAAAAGTAACGGAGTAGTACTGACCGGTTTTATCAAAGGGGCCAAACTTCAAACCCTGCTATCGAATGCCAGACTTTTCGTTATCCCCTCTTCACACGAGGGTCTCCCTATTGCCTTATTAGAAGCGATGAGCTACGAACTGCCCGTTCTGGCCAGCGATATACCTGCAAATAAGGAAGTGAACCTCCCTGCGTCATGCTATTTCCGTTATGATAGCAATTGCCTTGCTAACCTTACCCAAGGGCTGGCGTGTAAGCTATCCGAAGATACTCCGCCCGTCTACGACTTATCACCCTACAATTGGGAAGTTATTGCCGAGCAGACCGAGCAAACGTATAAAATGGGGTATGGGGGAATAGGGGTAAAAAAAATAACCACTAACCACTAACCACTAACCACTATTTCTAAATTCCTGTTTGATGGAGATAATCAGGTCTTTTGTGAATAAATAGGCTACGGGGAAAACAAGCGTTAAAATGAGGATGCTGATAGCGGCGTATAACCGGCGCGGGCCTAACGGCTTTTTCAGGATATAAGGCGGGTCAATCACACGGGCGCGGTCAGTTTGTTTCCCTAAAGAATGGAGCGTTTCTTCTTTTTTTTGTAATAACAGGATATAAATACCCTGCGCAATTTCCTGGTTACGTACCAGATTAACGTACTCACGTTCTTTTTCGGGTATGGATTTCATTTTGGCTATCAACTGTTTTTCTTTTAATTTAAGGTCGTCTAATGCCCGTTTGGAACTAATTCTTGCATTCTTAATCATCGTATAAATGCCCTCTCTAAGCAGCTCCACCTGGCTGTTAGCCCTTTGAAATATCATGTTCCGCTCATTTGAGTTATTTAATAAACGATCTCTTTCGATTAAGGCTTTATTAAAAGCCGGGATAACGCCTTTTTCGCCCTCATCAACCGAAAATATCGGAGGAATAGCTTTGAATCTATTCTCAGGGTCTCTTACAAAATTTTCTAATAAATCGATTTGAATCATCATATTTTCGGCCTGCACGATAGAAGCTATCAGCTCCTTGTAGGTTTCAGTGTACAAGGTAACGTCGGTCTCTAAGAGTGTCATATCGTTCTTTGTCTTATAGGCTTCAATTTCGGTTTCAACCTCGTCTAATTCTTTCAGGATTTGGGCGATACGATTGTCTACAAAGGTGATAGTCTTCCTGTCTTCGTCCCGTTTTAAAGATTCAATATCACCGTTATAGATGCGGATGAGTGATTGGAGCAGATCAAGCCCTCGCTGCCGGGAATGGTCGGAATAGTTTATGGTTAGGACATTGGATACGCTTGATATTTCTTCGACTTCGACATTTTTACAAATATTTTCGGCAACCCATCCTGCCGGCGAACATCTGATATTCAATTTAAACGGGCTCATGCTAGCGCCATTATTATCGAAATCAAGCGTAAACTTTACTGCCTCTATTTGTATCGTAGCCGGTAACGACGAGAAAGTGAAATTGTCGTTGCGTCCACTTAATTGTGTCTTCGCATTAACTTGAATTTTCCCTTGTGTAACGGCTACATTAAACCGGAACTCATCCTGCAGGCCAGCCATTGTTTCCGCATCGACGGACAGTTTCAACGGCGCCTCTTTGTACATTTTATACAATGAATAGGGTTTTGAATAACTTACATTGAGACCTGCTTCGAGAATAACCATTCGCATCAGCCGGTTGGAAGTCAGGATTTCCATTTCATCTTCTACATTGACCATGCCGCTGCTGCCGCCTATGCCAAAAGATTTCATCAAGCCAGCAGCGCCGCCCATTCCGATTCCTCCCACACCCGATTCCTTTTCGTCTTGCAGCAAAATACTTGCAACGAATTGATAGGTCGTCGGAAATATTGTCAAATAAAGGATAGCAGGAATAAATGAAAGGATAAACACAATTAAAAATAGCTTCCATTGACGAAGGTATCTTACGAATATTGTTTTTAGGCTAATTGTCTCTTTGTCCATAATTATCATAATTTAAACCTTGATTTTCAGTATTATAGAAATTTCCCGTCTTAAATCTTAAATCTTTAATCTTTAAATCTTTAAATCTTTAAATCTTAAATCTTAAATCTTAAATCTTTAAATGTTCTACTTCCGTTGTCCTCTCAAGTTTATGATGGCTGAGACGGTAATCGACAGGGTAGAAACAATGGCTGTTAAAAAGGTTGCCCGGGTATTATCGCTATCCGAAATACGTGCATTTCGCTTTTGGGCGTCGTTCTGCATGACATAGACCATGTCGTTCTGCTGCAAGTAATAATACGGTGAGGCAAAAATCATGGGGTCGGTCAGGTCTAATCTCACATGCACCTTTTCGCCGTTATTATCTCTGTGTAGCCATACGTTTTTCCGGTCAGCAAAAATGGTCAGGTCGCCGGCTTTCGCTATAAGCTCTAAGATAGAGATACGCGACGTCTTGATGGCATAGATCTCGGGGTTTTTGACTTCGCCAATGATACCTACTTTAAAATTGGCAATTTGGATGTGTACCATGGCAAGTGGCGCTGTTTCCCATATCTTCGCTTCAAGCATTCGGGTCGCTTCGTTGATAGATAAGCCCGCTACATAGATTCTTCCTAAAACGGGGAAATTGATTTCTCCTTTTTCGTCCACTAAGTAAGTGTAAAGGTTTTGAGTGGTAGCCGATATACCTATCTCATTATCTCCAGGCATGAAATACCCAAAAGGTGACGGCGAGAACTGCGCCGTTGTCTCCCTGTCGGGAGAGGTGACAAAAATAACCAGCGCATCATCAATACATATCCGTGGGACATATTTCTGATTCATGGCCGCTTTTTGTTCCTCCGACAACTGCTCTATCCCCTGAAAATACGCGATATCTTTCGGCGTCCGACAAGAACCGAAAAACAAAACTAATAGTACCGCACAAAAAAAATGACGATTCATTATTGAATTTTTTATTAACATTGCTTTTAAAACGAAACTACCGGTGAATTATTGTTTTCCCCCGTCTTTTTTTGAGGAATAATGACGCGTCCACAAATAACCCGTACCTGTTGGCGTAAGCTGTTTGGGTAGAATTTACTCACGCCTGCTCAGCCTCTATCTTTTCTAAAATTTGTACGAACCGTTCAAAATAATTCTGTATAGAGAACTCCTGAAATAAAAATTCGTTCAAGTTGTCACCCAACCGTTTGCGCTCATTGTTATCCGCAAAAAGACGTTGAACTTCATTTTTCATCGTTTCGACATCGCCCAATTCAACTAATACGCCGGTTTTGTTTGTGATGATATAATTTTCAGTCGAAGGCGTCCGGGTGGCTATGACTGCTTTTTTCATCAGACCGGCATCTCCTATCACAATAAGACCACAGGGGAAGGTGGATACTAATGGAAGAACAACGAGCGTAGCCGCCGCCATCAATTGTGAAAAACGCTCATAATCCAAATCAAACCTCATATCTACATTGGCAGGGACAACTAACTCCGAATCAAAGAACTTCTTTCGTGCTACACCCGTAAAAGAGATGTCGGGCAGTTGCTGCGCCATGTCAAAAAATATACGCCAATCCCGCTGGGCTTCCCCTCCGGTGAAAACATACCGGTCGTCCCTTACATCAACCGCAAAATCAAACCGGTTTTTGACCGGATCATGCAAGACAAAAAAGTTCTTCTTAGAAATATTGAAACGTTTCGCATTCAGAGAAATATAATCAGAAGCATTAACCGTCAAATAAAATCCGGGCCAACTCATAGCTGAATGAAAAACAATATAGCGTATGAATGAAACAACTTTTGACGAAAAATGAGCTATCATATTGACTGCTAATATACACCGTTTTCGAAACAATAAACGGGCAATAAAACCAACCCCAATGCCCGTTGTGAAATTCCAGCAAACAATGATATCATCGGGTGTCGATAAACGTATAACCTTAAACGCTTGAAGCAGATACTTAAAATATAAAAGAAAAATTCTCAGTCTTACCGTCCGGTCGCGCATCGTATAATACGGTAAGTCGATTAACCGAACTTCAAATCCGGCTTTCTGCATCTCCCTGTACAGAAAAAAATCACCGGTTTCTTTCCAGTCTACCAACAAAAATAATCGTCTTTTTTTTAGCATTGCTATAACAAATTTTCGACAAAATTACTCAAAATTATTCTATCTGCCAAGAATAGGAAGGATAACCCTGCCTTTACACAATTAATCGGACAGGTTTTCGTTTATAAAAGAAAAAAAGATATTGAATAGAAACAAGCAATTAGCGACAGATTTTCTGATCTACGGCATTGGGAATGTGGGGAATAAGTTTCTGTTATTCTTGTTGTTCCCTGTTCTGATGTTTTTTATGGAACGAGAAGAGTTAGGCTCCTACGACATTCCTTTTGAGGCTATCTTGTTCTTGTTGCCGGTTGTTACATTGATGATGCGCGAATCGACTTTCCGGTTACTCATCGACAGTAGCGACCCGTCGTACCGAAGGGCTATTTTATCCGCTACCCTGTTTATTGAAGGAATTGTTTTTATCATCGTGCTGGCAGTCGCTATCCTGTTGCCTTTTTTCTTTACGATACGTTATTTTCCTCTGATTATTTTGTCGATATATGTATACAGCCTTTATGAAATCTATCTACAGGCTGTGCGGTCGGTTTATTCGTCAAAGGAATTCGCATTTATAAATATTGTTAATTCGACGCTAACTATTCTGTTAGTTCTCCTTTTTTACTTTGTTCTTAAACAGGGCGTCGAGAGCCTTTTTACCGGTAATATCCTGTCGCGCTTGCTTTCAATTATTATTATCGAATGGCCGCGCCGCAAAATTGTCAATAACTTATCCATTCGCGCGGTAAAGAAGGAACATATTAAAGAGATTCTATCCTATTCACTTCCCATATTAGTGGCTTCTATTGCTTTCGGCATTATCGCATCGTCGGGCAAGTTTATCGTTAATTATTTCTATGGTAACTCATTAAGCGGCGTCCTTGCCGGTGCTCAAAAATACATGACTATATTATTAGTCATTGGTACTTCTTTTTACCAGGCATGGCAAGTGACTGCGATAAAAAACTACCAAGCAAGCGATAGGGAAATATATGTTTCTGATGTGTTCAATAAGTATACATTAGCGCTTTCTTTGCTCGTTTTGTGTATTGCATTCGGGTTGCGTTCTTTTCCGTTCCTGATAAGCCCCGAATTTCAACAAAGCATCGACTTGATTTATCTTTACTGCGTCAGTACCGTCTTTTTATGTCTCGCTATGTTTTTGGAAATCATCTATCAATACACCAAACAAACATCCAAACTGCTCTATTCCACATTTTCATGCGCCTGCTTCACGCCGGTACTCACTTTTATTTTAACAAAATACTTTGGTGTAACCGGGAACCTGATTGCGCTCACAATAGCATACGCTTATCTACTTATATTCAGGTATTTTCAAACAAAGCCAATCCTCCGTGTAGGCCTGAAAAAAGAGTTTTTCTTCTCATTGTTCATCTTAACAGCAGGAGGCTTCTTTTTTTATTTCCTCCAATACCGGGCAATAGATTATATCATCTTCTTCTCAACGGCGCTCTTTTCTATCTATATTTTATTCGGCTCCCGTAAATACAAATAAGATGTCTATGAGCTTTTTAAAAAAAGGACACCAAGTACATCCCTCTGCCCCCTTCAAAGGGGGAAATAAAAATGAGAAAAAATTTCGACAATCCTGGCTGCGCAATAGCGATTGGTAAGTTTTTCGCGGTAGTTTATACAGTTGCCCACGTAAATGTGGTTATTTTCAATGATGTCAATCAAATCAAACTCGTTCCAGTTGTCTTTTGCTATTCCTAACTTTTCACGATTGATATAACCGGACGAGATTGGAAGCATATTGGTCACAATGGGTGTTCCGGAGACAATGGCTTCAGGTATAGAAACCATATTCAAATCCATGCGTGTATTGACTAATAAGGCAAGTGATTCTTTTATCTTGTTATTCAAATCTTTATGTGTAAGAAATCCAAGAAAAAGAACATGTTCCTCTAAATTCAACTGTTTAACTAACTGTTCCAAGAACTCCCGATAATTACCCTTGCCGGCAAGTAATAACTGGCAGTCTTCATACCCTTTTATCTTAATCAACCTGTTAAATGTCCCAATGATACCTTCGACGTTCTTGAGATAGACGAGGCGTGAAGTACAAATGAATTGCCTTCTCTTTTCCCTTGAATACGCAAAAGTCTCAATATTGATACCATGGTCTACGCTTTCGACCGACACATTTTTGAAGTACTTTCCAATAAACGACCGGGCTTTGTCAGAACGGGGGATGACGCATTTCACCCTTCTAATAAACAGTGGAACGATAACCCGATGCCATAACTTCGACGGGATTTTTTTAAATTTACGCTGATGAAAAGCCATTTCTTGCCATATCACTGTTTTAGAAGGACAGACAATAGACGCAAACCATGTATGAATTGTAAAAGTTTCGCTCATCACCACCAGATCAAAGTGGTGATGATTCGACCTTAGATATTTATAAAAAGAAAAAGATAACTGCAACACAGAAGGGCGAAATACACGAGGAAGGTTTGATTTAAAAAAAAGAACCTCACAAACATATCCGGTCTCTTCGGATACAGGTTGGTACTCGTAGGCCGTTGCCAGTGTAACCTGATGTCCGTTCTCAACGAACCCCATACACATCGTGTACATCATGGTTTCCTTAATGGTCGTTATTTCAGGAATAATACAACCTTCGGAAGAAATCAGTATCGGACTTACAATAAGAATTTTCATTGCGTTGCGTATAGGATAGTAAAAAAATCCGTTCAATCCGTATGCAAAAACTAATCTAATTTTAGCACAGCAAGGAAGGCCTTCTGTGGCACCTCAACCGTCCCAATCTGCTTCATCCGCTTCTTCCCTTCTTTTTGTTTTTCGAGGAGCTTTCGTTTCCGTGACACATCGCCTCCATAGCACTTGGCTGTTACATCTTTACGGACTGCTTTTACCGTTTCGCGGGCGATAATTTTCGAGCCGATAGCGGCTTGGGTAGGTATCTTAAACATCTCTCTCGGGGGTAGTTATCTTCGGTTT
>CAYUAK010000150.1:0-2102 GCA_964442765.1 uncultured Tannerella sp.
CGGCTGGTGTTTATATAGTTCGCGTCATTACTCAGGAAGGCTATGTTTATAACGAGAAAATAGTCATAAAATAACAATTATAAGATAAGCTTCTCCCATATTAGCATGGGGGAAGCTTCTTTAACAAAGTCTAAATAAAAAAAACGAAACAATGAAAAAGACAATAATTATAATCATGACTTTATTGCTTAGCAGTAGTGTATTATTTTCTCAAGAGAAAGGACATTACCTGAGCATAGGGGGTACCATAGGTGCCTCAAAATTAAACTACAGTCTTCAGCAAGGCACGGGAAGCATCAAGCCCGGTTTGGGATTTGGCGGCAAAATCGGCTACAGCTACTTTTTTAGCGATCATTTCGGCGTAGGTACCGGCATCGGTATCAGTGCTTATCGTACCAAAGCTCACCTTAAAGAGTACGATGCTATTTTTCCTGATTTGACAGATGATGACGGCGAAGGCGATATGTATGACCGTATCGTTCTTTTGCGGAATTGGAAAGAGTTCCAAAAATCTACTTTCATAGAAATCCCAATACTGCTTCAGTATCAGCATAGATTTGGGGAATATCAGGGTTTTGGCTTATATGCGAATTTAGGCATTAAAGTTCAAATTCCGATCAGTTCCAGCTATAAAGTTACTGACGGTACGATGGAAAATCAGGGTGATTACCATAAATATGGCGGACCTATCCTTTACGGGATGCCCAACCATGGTTTCGGCACAGACAGTCCCCGTCCTTCCGGCGATTTCAAACTTAAAACGGGCGTTGCCGCCACAGCGGGCTTTGGCTTTTTATTCAGCTTGACCCCTATCATAGACCTTCAATTAGGTGCTTACGCGGATTATGGATTTACCAATAAGAAAACGACCGAAGACGGTGCAATTCTTTACCTTGACGCTCAGGACAACAATCAGTATCGCTCTTTATTAACGTCGACGGATATAGGGAAAGTACGTTCTCTATCTGTTGGCGGCGAATTGGGTTTGCGTTTTAAATTAGACGGTTCACAACGCGAACCGAGGAAGCAAATGAAAGCGCGCAAAGAAGCAGAGCAGGCTGCCGAAAAAGAAGCCGCCGATGCAGAAAAAGCCGCTGCCGCCGCTCGCGAAAAGAGAGAAGCAGAACGCGCCGACAAACGTGAAGCTGCCGCCGAAAAGCGTGCTAATGAGTTGAACGATCGTTTGAAAAACATCGAAGACTTGTTGACAAAATCCTTGGGCAAACCGGGTAAATCAGGTCTGATAACAACCAGAACGATAGGCGAAGATGTTGATACGATTCGTGCGGAATTTGAAGCCGACGTATTATTTGAAACCGCCAGCAGCAATTTGCAACCGAGATTCAGACAGATGTTGATCCCGTTGGTACAGATTCTTCAAGAAAATCCGACGACCACGATAGATATTATCGGACATACGGACAATGTAGGTTCTTTAGAGTTTAATCAAAAACTTTCGACACAAAGAGCTCAGGCAGTAGTTGACTTCTTAACCTCTATGGGAGTAAAACGGAGTCAGATAGGACGAGTTTTAGGCAGAAATTATTCTGTTCCGCGCGCCACTAATGCGACTCCTGAGGGACGTGCTAAGAACCGCAGAGTAGAAATTATCATGTATGTAGAAAAGAATTAAGGATAATATAATCCATTATGAGAGGTTGTTCAAAAAGAGCAGCCTCTTTTTTTTTATTCTTTAACGACTTTCATCGTTTTACCTTCAATTTGGATAAAGTAAAAGCCCGCAGGATACTTTGACAGATTTATTTCCGTACTGTAACCGTGTTGTAACATTCTGCCGTCTATGGCGTAAAGTTTTATTTCCGGCGTTGTTGCATTACCGGTTTGGATGTAAACCGTGCCGGCGGTTGGATTAGGATATACTTGAAGAGACGGCATTCCGGTCAAGATTTTTTCTCCTGTTTCCGAATCTGTAAAGCGAAATGTAACGCTAACAGGCGTATGGTCTGAAGTCGTACTTCTATAATCTTCTATGGTCAGCGTGGCGGAAACTTCTCTTTCTGCACTGTTAGACACGTAATTATCAAACAGTTCATTCGAAACAATAATATTATCTATAACAGGACTGCCGTAATAGGGATCGA
>CAYUAK010000151.1:0-1674 GCA_964442765.1 uncultured Tannerella sp.
CAAAGAGCGGCTGGAGCGCCCGGAAGATGAATGGATTATTACAAAAGGCAATCACGAAGCGATTATTTCTCAAGAATTATGGGATGTTGCCCACGAACGGCTTGGCACTCGTAGACGGCAGGGTAAATGCGCCGAAGCTCACATGTTTGCAGGATATATTTACGTTCTTCACCCGATAAAGTTGAAGAAGTGTTCGTCCAATGAACTTAAGTGCCTGGAGGTACGGATGTAGATGAGAGCGATCAGGTTGTCCACGTTTCTGAAACCGAAAGCGCGGCGGATTATTGACTTGATGAGGTTATTGGTGCCTTCAAGTTTGCCCGACGACAAACCGTGTTTCAGTGTGGCAAGAATATACTTTTTATTGCGTGTGATCTTTTCCGCGAGCATGACAAATTCGGGGATTTTACACCGTCTGGCCCATAAGAGCCATCGCCCTAAGGCCAGCACGGCCAACCTGTAACTGTCTTGCTTGAATATAAGCCGCAGGCGTTCCTTACACAGATACGCCTTATACAGCATGGGATTTTCTTTGGCATAATATTCAAGCTGCGCCTTTTGGTTTTTTGTGAGATTTTCGGGATTCTTCAGTATGGCAAACCGTTTTTTTTGGTGTCCTCAGTAATGCGTTTGCGAACGGTATCTAAGGTATCGTTAGCCCATCCGACAACGTGAAACGGATCGATGCACCGCACCGCGTTCTTGCAGTGTTGTGTGACCTGACGTGTTATCCATTGAGCTCCGTCGGCGACAACATACTTAATCCTATCTAGCTGCTCGCGCGTCAGCGTTTTGAAAAACAAAGCTAACACCTCGTCACCAAATCCCTCATAAGCCCAAACGATCTCGCCTGTATCAAGATCCATTATGGTTGTGATGTACTTGTACCCCTTCTTCCACGAAGCCTCGTCGATGGCAATTCTGCGCAGATTGTCGTAGTTGTTCCTTTGAAATATTGTTACATTTTTCTGCACTCGCTTAACACAATTCCCGACCGTCGCCCACTTGATCCGATATTTGCGCGCCACAAAATTTGTCGGGAGCTTTGCCGCACAGTACGCGACCTGCATATCGAAAGCATAGGTATAGTCGGAATCGGGGAACGCCCACGGAATTTTCTGCGTCCGTACACCGTGTTCCTTGCACTTGACCCGAGGGACTTCGCACTCAATGTAAAACCTGTTTTTGCTTAAATCAAGCGCCCTCCAACGCTTAGTGCGGCTCTTCTGCCAGCCGTATGAAACACATTTTACACCGCACACGGGGCATTTGTGCATCTCGGATTTATGAAGTTCCACTCTTGACACAAAGATAGTCTCTCCCCGTTCGTTTTCCTCCGTGTCGAAGCCGATCACTTTGATCTTTTCATAATCAATTAGGGTTTTTACTAAATGTTGTTTCTTCATGCTTCTATATTAACATTTTTTTCGCTATTAGTCAACTGCATGGGGTGAAGAACCTTTCTTCGCGATTATTTTTACAACTTAATCTGATCATTTCCGGCCAAAGCTGATCACCATATTCAGCAAGATACATTCTTCGGTTAACATCAGCCCGATTATTTTCATCATCTTTGTTGATAACAAGTAAAACAAACGAGTTCGGGGAAAAAGTACGAATGTAATGCAAATACACGTCTGGTTTTTCTTCTGTCCTACCATCTACAACTATTAT
>CAYUAK010000152.1:0-1989 GCA_964442765.1 uncultured Tannerella sp.
AAGATACGGAGTATAAAGATTTACGCACCTACCTGTGGGAGCGGATTATCAAGAAATTAGGTATCCCTGTCGAGGAGTGGTATATGGGCTACGGCAAGATTTTTGAGTTAGACGGACTTCCCTTGGTTGCAACCTGGGGTGGCGGAGGCGTCTCAACACGGGCGATGGCGGCTGTGGGAAGGCTATTACTGAATAAGGGTTCATGGAACGGCGAGCAACTGATCAGCGCCAAGGTGGTTGAGGAAGCGCTCAGACATTCGGGAACACCTTCGTACTGCTCCAGTGGTTTTTGGCTTAACTGCGACTTAGCCGGCAATAAATACTGGAGCGACTTGCCGTGGGATGCGACCATGGCTGCCGGAGCGCAAGATCAGATGATGCTTTTCTCTGCCGTGCGTAATTTGATAGTTGTCCGCTTCGGCGGCAGCATTGAGCCTGATAATTACGCCGAAGGTGTTGTGAATAAGTACATTGGGATACCGTTAGCAAAGGCTTTCGGCGACTTGGCGCCCTATCCGCGAAGCCAAAAGATAACAGCCATACAATGGGCGCCTGCCGGCACGATTGTAAGATTGGCAACCGGTGAAGCGATGCGCGACGGGAGCGACAACTGGCCCATGACCTGGGCGCAGGACGATTACCTGTATGCCGCTTATGGCGATGGCTTGGGTTTCGAACCCAGCCTGCCCTACAAATTAGGCATGGGTTTTGGAAAAATAAAGGGCGACCCCGACAATTTTACCTGCGAAAATATTCGCTCGGACGGTGAAAATCAAAGCTGGGGCGGCGCCGGACAAAAAGCAAGCAGCCTTCTTGCCCTCGACGACAACATCTACCTTTGGGTGCGTAATGCCGACCTGAAAGGCGCGAAATCACGCCTCGCTTGCTCAAACGACCGGCAGAAAACCTGGAATTGGTGCGACTGGCTATTTGAGGAGTTTGGACACATCGCTTTTGTCAACTATGGAAAGAATTATCAAGGCGCAAGAGACAATTATGTATACATGATAACGCACGACAACCCAAGCGCATACACCTTTTCCGACCATTTTATCCTGATGCGCGCTCCCAAAGACAAACTGACCGACAGAAGCGCATACCAATTTTATAAAGGTTCGGACAGCGCCGGCAATCCCTTATGGACGAGTGATATCCATCAACGGCGCCCCGTCTTTACGAATCCCGGTAAATGTTGTCGTTCCAGCATCAGCTACAATGCCGGAATCGGCAGATACCTGTGGTGGCAGCAAATACCTACCGACAACAATGTAGACACGCGATATAGAGGCGGCTTGGGAATTTATGAAGCGCCCGAACCTTGGGGTCCCTGGACGACCGTATACTACACCGAAAAGTGGGATGTAGGACCAGGCGACTTAGGATGCTTCCCAACCAAATGGATGAGCGAAGACGGAAAGACCATCCACTTGGTTTTCGCCGGCAACGATAACTTTTCGCTCCGCAAAGCCATACTGATTGTTTCGGATTAGGTAAGACATAAAAAAACTACTTGTGAAAAGAAGGAAAAGGGTTGAAAAACTGTTATAACATCCTATTCCTTCTTTGAATCATATCGTAAAACATAAATCTTGTTTGTAAAGGTTCAGATTGTAATTGTCGGTAGGTTTCCTTTTCCTGTTCTTCAGTTGAAAACACTGTTGCAAAATCGTTTTTTTGATAAAACTTAATTACAGCAGGATCATTATAAGCGTCCACAAGAAGAAACCTGACAAAATCGGGAAACCGCATAAGGCATAAGTCCTTAATAATGTCAATCAACTGTGAACCAGCACCCTGTCCACTAAATTTCGTTGATACACCAAGACGACCGATAAGTATACCGGGATAAGATTTTAACGATTTTTCGCGAGGAACATGTTCCTTTACCTTTTTTCGTCGACTACCTGGCAAATCGGAGGTTTTGATACTGCTTGCCGAAAATGAAAAGGCACAAACCACTCCTCCGCTACTTTTATGACGTAAAAAGTA
>CAYUAK010000153.1:0-6054 GCA_964442765.1 uncultured Tannerella sp.
TCCAAGTACATGGCTTTTGCTATCTCGTGCGGTGCGGTGATTAAAGCTATTCCGACGTCTATCAACGACGGGTTTGTATTACCTTCGATGCAATCGTTTGAAGAGCTGATTACTCCCCGGACAAAAGCGGTATTGTTATGTAACCCTAATAATCCGACAGGCTATCTTTATACGTTAGAGGAGATGAACCGGTTACGCGACCTTGTCAAGAAATACAATCTATTTCTGTTTTCCGATGAGGTATACCGCGAGTTTTGCTATACAGGAGCGCCCTATATTTCGGCATTTCATCTTGAAGGGATAGAGCAGAATGTTGTTTTGGTTGATTCAGTATCAAAACGTTACAGTGAATGTGGTACTCGGATAGGGGCTATTGTTACGAAAAACAAGCAAGTACGCGAAAATGTGATGAAATGGTGTCAGGCGCGGTTAAGTCCGCCACTGATTGGACAAATCATTGCCGAGGCATCGTTAGACACGCCGGCCGACTATATGCAGTCGGTTTACAATGAGTACCTGCAACGGCGCAACTACCTTGTAGACCGTCTGAACCGTATACCCGGATGTTTTACTCCTATGCCGATGGGCGCTTTTTATACGGTGGCTGCTTTGCCGATTGATGATGCGGATAAGTTCTGCGCCTGGTGTCTGAGTGATTTCTCATACGAAGGTCAGACGATAATGATGGCGCCGGCTTCGGGGTTCTATTCAAGCGAAGGTTATGGGAAAAACGAAGTCCGAATAGCTTATGTCCTTAATAAAGAGGATTTAGCCCATGCGATGACCGTATTAGAGAAAGCGCTTAAAACATATAATTCTCTTTCCTCCCCCTTTGAAGGGGGTTAGGGGGATGTCACTATCCTTCTACCGAGCGATAATCCCTAACGGGGTTGTGGAATTTGTTTTAATAAAATATATGCAATTAGAGTTTTTCCTGGCTAAAAGGGTCTATTTCTCCGATGATAAAGGCGGCAACCGGCAGGTGACGCCTCCGGTTGTGCGTTTAGCAATAGCGGGAATAGCTTTTGGGTTGGCGGTGATGATTATATCCGTTGCGGTTGTGGTAGGTTTCAAAAAAGAAGTCAGTAATAAGGTAACAGGCTTCGGTTCGCATATCCAACTGTCGAACTTTGACAGCAACAGTTCCCCTGAAACGACACCCATAGCCGTCCACGATTCGCTTCTCACCATGTTGCAAAACACAAAAGGGGTGCGCCATGTAGAAGTCTTTGCAACCAAACCGGGAATTATCAAAACAGAAACAGATTTTCATGGTATCGTATTGAAAGGGATAGATGTTGGTTTTGATACTACTTTTTTGAAGCAGCATTTAGTTGAAGGTCAAATGATTCATTTAGATTCGGTAGCTACCGGCACACAACTGTTGATTTCACGCGCTACGGCCAACTTGCTTCGTCTCAAATGCAACGACCCGTTATTCATTTATTTTATGAACGACCAGGATTTTACGATTAGACGGTTTCAGATTGTCGGCATCTATGATACCGGTTTTTCGGATTATGACAAGCTGTTTGCCATTGGCGACATCCGGATTATCCGGCGTATCAACCGGTGGGAAGAAGATTTGTGCAGCCGGGTCGCAATATTCATCGACGATTATAACGACCTCGACAGACTGACAGAAGAGTTGTATTTCGCCCTTTTCGATAAGAAAGACCGGAACGGGAACAGATATTATGTACGTTCGATTCAGGATATCTACCCGATGATATTCAATTGGCTTGCTATCTTAGATTCGAATGTGGCTATTATCCTGGCTTTGATGATTATCGTCTCAGGGTTTACGATGATTTCCGGACTGCTCATCATCATCTTAGAAAGAACCGCGATGATTGGTGTGCTGAAAGCGCTTGGCCAAAATAATAGCAGTATTCGTAAAGTTTTTCTTCATGTCTCGTTTTTCCTGATTGTCAAAGGGTTGTTTTGGGGTAATATCATCGGCCTAACTGTCTGTTTTTTGCAGTCCCGTTATCATTGGTTGAAGCTTGACACGGCAATGTATTACATTAGCGCTGTCCCTATTGACTTGCGTTGGGTTTACCTGGCGCTCATCAATGCCGGTTCGCTAACTATCACCTTTCTGATGATGATAGCTCCGTCGTTTTTGATTACCAAAATAGAGCCGGCTAAGTCTATCAGGTTTGAGTAGACAGGTTTGGTTAAGGCCGATGTTCAATTCAGTAGTTGGCCGGTTTTTTGGAACCCTATAATTAGATGAACGAAAGAATATATATATTAGAGAATGTAGACCCGTTGATAATCTATGGTGTCAACAATGTCCATCTGCAGTTGGTGAAGAATCTCTTTCCTAAACTGCGGATAGTAGCGCGCGGCAATGTGATGAAAGTTATTGGCGAGGCCGACGAATCGGAGGTCTTCCTGAAAAAAATCAGGGAGGTAGAAAAGTACGTCGAATCGTATAATACGCTCAACGAAGACATCATCATCAACATCGTTAAGGGTGAAAAAATAGAGTTGGAGAAACAATCCAACTTGATTATTTACGGTATGAACGGCAAACCAATCATTGCCCGGTCGGAGAATCAACAAAAGTTAGTCAGGTGTTTTGACGAAAATGATTTGGTTTTTGCTGTTGGCCCGGCGGGGACTGGCAAAACGTATATAGCCATAGCGCTTGCTGTCAGGGCGTTAAAAAACAAGCATGTACGCAGGCTTATCCTAAGTCGTCCGGCGGTAGAAGCAGGCGAAAAGATAGGGTTCTTACCCGGCGAGATGAAGGATAAGTTAGACCCTTACCTCCAGCCGCTCTACGATGCCCTTCAGGAGATGATACCGGTAACGAAGCTGAAAGAGTATATGGAGAATAATACGATACAGATTGCACCGCTGGCGTTCATGCGCGGGAGGACGCTTAACGATGCTGTTATCATCCTCGATGAGGCGCAGAATACGACGAAGCTCCAATTAAAAATGTTCCTGACGCGCCTCGGCGCTACGGCCAAGATGATTATTACTGGCGATACGACCCAAATAGACCTGCCGGCGAGCGTTCCGTCCGGATTAGTTCATGCGATGAGCCTGCTCGAAAATGTGAACAACATTGGGTATGTGCACTTTGAAAAAAAGGACATCGTGCGCCATAAACTTGTTCAACAGATAGTAGAGGCATACGAGAAGCTCCCCCTTTGAAGCTCTGTAGGCTGACAGGCAGGGATTTAAGATTATGATATATGAAGAAAATTTACGGATTAATAGGTTATCCATTAGGACATTCGTTTTCGGTCGATTATTTCAATAATAAGTTCAAATCCGAAAACATCCATGCAGAGTATAAAAACTTCGAGATAAAAGACTTGAAAGAGTTGAAATTTGTGTTGCATGAAAACCCCGAACTCTGTGGTTTGAACGTGACCTTACCTTATAAAATGGACGTGATTCCTTTGTTAGACAGCTTAACGGACAATGCCCGGAATATTGGCGCTGTCAATGTCATCAAATTTAAACGGGGGGGGCTTTTTACAAAACTTCATTTAGAAGGGCATAACTCGGACATCACCGGCTTTAAGCAATCGATAGAGCCTTTGCAACTCGAGACACATAAAAAAGCGTTGATATTGGGTACGGGAGGCGCTTCAAAAGCTGTTTATCATGGGCTTAAGCAATTAGGAATAGATTCGGTATTTGTTTCAAGGACACCGGAAGACGACAGTATCACATACGATGAGATAACGTCGGATATTGTTGAGGATCATACCGTTATTGTAAATGCCACCCCTTTGGGTATGTATCCGAAGACAGATACGTGTCCTGATATACCCTATCAGTATCTAACTCCGAGCCACCTGTTGTACGATTTGATTTACAATCCAGATGAGACACTTTTCATGAAAAAAGGAAAGGATGCCGGCGCTATTGTGAAAAACGGATTAGAGATGCTTTTATTACAGGCTTTTATCTCGTGGGAGATTTGGAACAGGTAGCTTATCTGAGTCTATTTAACGAGCGTACCAGCGTTTCATCAGCGCCGATGTTACGGATAGCCAAATAATTCAGGATGATGGCGATGATGGGGAACGAACCGCCAAACCGGAAATAGATTTTCAGGTTTGACAAATCGGGTGAATGATAGAACTGCCAAAGATAGAAACCTGTTAAGACACAGAACCCTATCATTAACAAGATGTTAAATATGCAAATACGAATCTGCAAAATACGTTTCCTATACATAAAAATGCAAAGAAAGAAGCTCAATACGATGATAACAGCGATCACCATCAGCGACCATGTCGGATAAACAAGCTCGGCAGGCGAAAGGGATGTAAATAATCCGGCGACCTGAAACGTATAAAAAACGTCACCCGCCCGAACTGCTGCTAATGGTAAAAAAAACAGGGCGCAAAATAGAACGGCAGAAATGAGTAAATAGATTGTTTGAATGCGTTGTAACATAAATAGTTTTCAGTTTTCAGTCCCCCCTTCTAAGCCCTGTCTGCCGCCGTGTCTGCCGACAGGCAGGACAGGCAGGGGGGTAGGGGGATGTCACATATCCTGATTATCTTTTTTTGCTGGGTTCTTCCAGTAGATTTCCTTGTCTTCGTATTCTTTTGTAGCTATCAGAGTAGCCTTCGGCAACTTTTCATAATAGCGGGATATCTCTATCTGTTCGCGGTTTTCAAAGACCTCTTCCAAGCTGTCGGTATACGAAGCAAACTCTTGCAGTTTTTTATCAAGGTCGGCCTTCATATCGGCCGAAATCTGATTGGCGCGTCTAGAAATAATGGCGACCGTTTCGTAAATATTACCGGTGTCTTCCCACATCTTACTCATATCGCGAGAAACGGTGCTCATTGGAGCTTTCGATTTTTTATAATCCATATTATTTATTGTTAATAAGTAGTTTGTATTTTATTCATTGCGAAATCATAATATTTTTTTATCTGTTTGATATATTTCCCTTCCGGAAATTCGTTCATGTAATTATAATACTCATCGACAACGTCACGATACCGACTTTGCAGACGTTCGTCTATACTTACAATCGCCAATTCATATTTTGAACACATTGTCAGGTATATAAGCTCTTCGCGGTACTTTGTATCGGGGTAGCTCTTTAGTGCATTTTCGGCTGTGATAATACAGGCGGCGTAATTATTCCCCAGATAGGTACCCAGATTATAATACAGCTTTGCGCCTAAGTATTCTTTGTAAGCGATTTTCTCCTGCAGCTCAAATAAAATTTCCTGCGCCTGTTTGGCGCGTGGGCTTTGAGGATAATACTCAAGATACATCAGGAACTGGCTTATTGATTCGAAGGTCTGCGTTTGGTCAAGCCTTGAATCAGGCGAATCGAGATACAACCCGTAAGCGCCGTAAAAACGCGTATTTTCGGTGAACTCACCTTTCGGATAGGTATTGTAATAAGTTTTGAAATATTCGGATGCCGTTACATAGTCTTTTTGGTAGTAATAGCTCATTGCAAGTAGGTACAATGATTCTTCGGCTTCGGGACGTCCCCGGAGGTAATGCACGACTTCCTCTAAGAGCGTAGCCGACCTGACATATTTCTTCTGGTTGTAATATTTCTTGGCGTACGAATACTTAAAATCAGGATCCGTACTTTTCAATAAAAAGTTGTATTCTCCGCACGATGTCAATAACAGTAGGAGAAGGCTTGCTAATAGTCCAATTTGTTTCACTTCGGCTTTATTTTGGCCGCAAAGATACTATATATATTCTAATGAAAGGCAATAAAAAATGTTAATAAAAAATCATTCTTATTAACCACTTGATTATTAACTATTAACCACCGCCGCGAGGACAGGGGAGTTGGCGGAACATGGGGAAATTTTGCAAATTTGCCGTTATGGGAGGCATAAGCTACAAATTCATGTCATTTTCTACCGAGCGAAGCATCCCCCTGCCTGTCGGCAGACACGGTAGCGGGATGCGACAATTATAATTACACCTTCCCTGCAGCAATTCAGAGTAAAAATATTTCATATTGATTTCCATATCGTTATAACACTTCAGAAAAATAATTTTCCGGCTATTTATAACGTTTTTTGTAATTAC
>CAYUAK010000154.1:0-8944 GCA_964442765.1 uncultured Tannerella sp.
CTCATCGCCGTACCTGTCATAGAAAAGAGTAGTTATCTGTTTTAAAAACGGAACCATAATGAATTAAGAATTAAGAATTAAGAATTAAGAATTAAGAATTAAGAATTAAGAATTAAGAATTAAGAATTAAGAATTAAGAGATAAGAATTAAGAATTAAGAATTAAGAATTAAGAGATAAGAGTTAAGAATTAAGAGTTAAGAGTTAAGAATTAAGAATTAAGAATTGAGAATTGAAAATTAAGAATAGAGAAACGAAGTTCGCTTTTTTTCACTTCGTAAAAAGACAACATTGAACAATTTTTTTGAGGATAGTTCACTATGTGGAAGCAATAGAGAATTGAGAAAATAATGAAAATCCATTAATCCTGCAAATCAAGGTCAAGATTCGGATAATTAATTCGTAAAAAAAATTTCCCGTTCCGGAAAAGAAGAACGTCTATTCGTGGTTACAAAATTCGTAGACAAAAAATATGATTACAAATAAACAAAAAGATTTAGCGCAATGGGCCATGGAGTACGCCCAGAAAAACGGCTGTCAGGCAGTTCGCTTGAGCCTGTACAACAACTCCAACACATCCATCGAGATTCGCAACATGAAGATTGACAGCCTGCAACAGGCATCCGAGAACGGCCTCTCCATCCAACTGTTTGTTGATGGGCGTTTTGGTGCAATCTCCACCAACCGGCTCGAAAAGAAAGAGTTAGAACCATTTATCCGCAACGGCATCGAATCGACTCGTTATTTAGCCGAAGACAAAGCCCGTACCTTGCCCGACCCTTCGCTCTATTACCGAGGTGGCGGGGTCGACCTGCAACTATACGACAACAAGTTTCAAGGCTTGCCTCCGGATGAAAAAGTAGCCCTTGCTATGCGTGTTAACGAGGAGATAATGGGAAAAGACGCACGGCTTGTAGCCTCCGTTTCTTCCTACAGCGACAGTGACAGCTTCGGTTATCTACTTGCCAGCAACGGCTTTGAAGGCGAATCGAAGCGCACGTCCTTTTCGCTGACAGCCGAGGCTTCGATAAAAGACACTGGCGAAGAGCGTCCCAGCGCTTACTGGAGCGAATCATCGCTTTACATCGATGAACTAATAAAAACAGGCATCGGGCAAAAAGCCTTAGAGCGCGCCTTAAACAAATTAGGACAAAAGAAAACGACATCAGCAAAAATGCCGATGGTAGTCGATTTCCTTAACTCATCCCAATTGTTATCGCCGGTATTAGGAGCTATCAACGGCTCCGCTATCCAACAAAAAGATTCGTTCATGTTAGATAAACTGTCACACAAAGTCTTCAACGAAAAAATGGTACTAACCGATGAGCCTCACTTAGTTAAATCTTTTGGAGCACGTTATTTTGACAATGAAGGCATAGCGACACAGAAACGTACCATCTTCGATGCAGGCGTGCTCAACTTGTATTTCATTGATATATATAACAGTAACAAGCTGAACATGCCCCCCACCATTGGCTCGCCGTCCATCCTGACGATGCCCCAAGGCTCGAAAAATGCCGAAGGCCTAACCGCTTCAGTCAATAAGGGTATCCTTGTGACAGGCTTTAACGGCGGCAACTGCAACCAGACCACAGGCGATTTTTCCTATGGCATCGAAGGCTTTCTTATCGAACAGGGTAAACTCACCCAACCCGTCAACGAGATGAACATCACAGGCAATATGCTCACACTATGGAGCCAGCTTGTCGAAACAGGCAATGACGCCCGCCTAACCTCCCGCCGCCGCATCCCCTCGCTCCTGTTCGACAACGTCAATTTCAGCGGTACATAATCACTAAACCATAATTCATGATGAAGAAAATTTTATTCATATTGTTTGCGGTTTTGGGGGGAATCCAGATACAAAGCCAGACAATTAAAAATCAGACCTATTGTAACCCGGTTAATCTTAGTTACCGCTTTTGCCTCGATAAACCTTCCCGACGGGAGGCGGCCGACCCATCCATGGTCCTGTTTAAAGATGAGTATTATTTGTTTGCTTCCAAGGTGGGCGGATATTTTCATTCAACCGATCTACTCAACTGGAATTTGATTGTTCCGGAGGCATTACCCGTTGAAGAATATGCACCCACTGCTTTGGTTATTGATAACGAATTATATTACATGACTTCCGAAGCAGGAAGAGGTAAAATCTTCAAAACAGCAGACCCGAAATCGGGAAAATGGCAAATTGTAAACGACAATTTCCGGCTGGGTGTTTCCGACCCCATGCTTTTCTTAGACGACGACGGGCGCGTCTTTTACTATTGGGGTTGCTCTAATAAAGACCCTATTTGGGCTATCGAACTTGACCGAAATGACCGGTTTAATCCGATAGGCGAAAGGGTCGTTTGCGTCCAAGCTAAGATGAACGAATACGGCTGGGAAAAACCGGGTGACTATAACAACCTAGAACAAGCACCATGGATTGAAGGCGCCTGGATGTGTAAACATAACGGGAAATATTACCTTCAATATTCAGGACCAGGTACTGAATATAAAAGCTATAACGATGCTATCTATGTAGCCGACAAACCCCTCGGACCGTTCACACTTGCTAAGTCGAACCCTTATGTCTACAAGCCCGAAGGATTTGTTGCAGGCGCTGGCCATGGAAGCTCATTTCAAGATAAATATGGGAACCTGTGGCATATCGGGACTGCTACTATTTCGGTCAAACATGTGTTTGAACGTCGATTAACACTTTTCCCTGTATTCCTTGATAAAGACAACGAAAAGATGGCTTTTACACGCTTTGGAGATTATCCGATGTTCGTTCCAAACAAGCAAGTGACCGACATCAAACAACTATTCTGCGGCTGGATGTTGCTGTCATACAATAAAAAAGTGGAGACCTCATCTACAATGGATAACTTCCCAGCTCAAAATGCAGTCAATGAGGATATACGTACCTACTGGAGCGCTCAAACAGGAAACAAAGGCGAATATATTACAGTTGATTTGGGTAAAAAATGTACCGTTTATGCTGTACAAATCAATTTTGCAGAACATAATACCACACTGACTGGAAGACAGGAAGGCATTTATTACCAATATCTTCTGGAACAATCCGTAGACGGTAAGCGTTGGGAAACAATCATCGACAAATCGTACCAACAAATCGATGCGCCACATGATTATCTTCAATTAGATAAACCTGTGAATACACGTTTTATCCGTTTAACTAATATAAAAGTGCCGGATGGCGCCTTTGCTGTTTCCGGATTGCGTGTCTTTGGAAAATGTAATATCAAATTGCCAAAACCAATTGGTAATTTCAAAGTTGAACGACAAACTGACCGCAGGATAGTATCACTTCATTGGGATAAAACACCGAACACTACCGGCTATATGATTCGTTTTGGAATCAGTCCGGATAAACTTTACCAAAATTATATCGTTTATGATAATAACGAGCTTATAATCCGAAGTTTGAATATTAATACTCCCTATTATTTCTCTATTGATTCATTCAATGAAGCCGGTGTTGTCGAAGGAAAAATGGTAAAAGTAATCTTATGACTTCATTTTCACTTTGCTGCCGAAATAACCGTAGAACGAAATGAAGGCAAAGCAAACCATGGGTATCAGAAATCCGATAGCCATATTGGTAGCGCCAATTTTTCCCATCAACCAGGGACTAATAGCTCCCCCAACGATAGTCATCACCAAGATAGACGAAGCTGTTTTGGTTTTCGCACCTAAGCCTTTTAATCCCAATGCAAAAATGGAAGGAAACATCACGGACATAAACAAGTAACACAACATCAGGCCCATGATACCGAACCGGTTGTGATTCAGTGAGGTGAAAAGCATTATCAAAGTGTTGACCAAAGCAAAAGTGCCTAACAGCATACTTGGTTTTATGGCACGCATGACCATGCTTCCGGTGAAACGTCCGATGGCAAACATACCCATGCCTCCCATTCCAAGCAGCAACCCGGCTTGCATCTCTGTGAGAAAGAGGTCTTTCACCTCGATGGCATAGTTAATAAAAAAGCTATTGACGCCGGTTTGGGCAGCAACATATAGGAACTGCGCAACCACAGCAAGCACAAAATGACGCTGTTCTATCAACGGTTTGTCGTTGAAGGGTTTTTCACTTAGGTCTTTCGTTTGTTCGCCCTCGGCTTTCACTTCGGGCAAACTAGTGAAAAAAAACATAGCCAAAACCAGCAATACCACTATGCCAAGACCTACGTAGGGCAGTATCAATGACGAATTATCAGCAATATGGGCCGAATCGACAACCGAATGAACCGCACCCTCAACCCCCGTGAACACCTTTCGTACCGCATCAAAAAACAACTCATCGAGAGATTTCTCGGTTTTGTTATGGAAAATAAGAATAGACCCTACCAAAGGGCCTAAAATCCAACCCAAAGCATTGAACGTCTGCGCAAAATTGATACGGCTGGCGGCTGTTTCGGGAGGGCCGAGAACCGTTGTATAGGGGTTAGCAACCGTTTCGAGGCATGTAAGACCTGAAAAAATTATCAACAACCCCAACAAAAACGCCCAAAAGGCATTGATACCCACTGCCGGTACAAACCAAAAAGCGCCCAAAGCAAACAGAGATAATCCAATTAATATCCCTGCCTTATACCCAAAGCGACGGGCAATGATGCCCGCCGGTATTGCCATCAAGAAATAAGCGCCGTAACCCGAAGCCTGAACGGCTCCGGATTGCGCTTTGGTCAAATGTAACGTATCCTGAAAATGCTTGTTGAGGACATCCAATAAACCATGGGCAAAACCCCAAAGCAGGAACAGACACGTTATGAGCATAAACGGGAACAAATAATTTTGCCCGTCCTTTTTAAATAGTGAATTCTTCATATAAATAATTGCATAAAAAACAATTATGAGCGTTTGCCAATATCTCTATTCTCTAAACTCTAATATATAGCGGCCCATAAGTTTGGCAAGCGCGGTAATCCGCTCCCTCCTTATCCATGCCGAAAGCGTTCCATGAGGCAGGGCGGAAGATGTCCATATCTTCTACATTGTGCATACAAACCGGAATACGCAGCATGGAAGCCAGCGTGATAAGGTCGGCTCCAATATGTCCATAACTGATGGAGCCATGGTTGGCGCCCCAGTTATTCATCACCGAGTAAACATCTTTAAAGGCATCGGTTTTGTTCAGTCGCGGTGCAAACCAGGTTGTAGGCCATCCCTTGTCGGTACGGTCATCCAAAATCTTATGCGACGCAGGGTCTAACTCTACTGTCCATCCTTCGGCCAACTGCAAAACGGGGCCGATACCTTTCACTAAGTTCAACCGAACCATCGTGCAGGGCATGTTGGCGCGGGTCAAGAACTTCGATGAGAAACCGCCACCACGGAAATATTCGCGGTTGGCCGGTACCCAGCAAGTGGCATCCAAGCAGGCTAACGCTTCCTCATCACTTATTTCCCAGAAGGGTTTCATGGCCGGATGGCCGTCCTTATCCGTCTGACGCCCTGATCCATCCAAAGAGGCAGCGCCCGAATTAATCAAGTGGATAATCCCATTAGCCGCTTTTCCTTCTAACGGTTTGCCGGTTACACGCTCTACCGATTCGGGACTCCAATACGTGCGCACATCAGCAAAAATCTGTGCAGTATTCGTCAGCAGGTAGCCAAACAGCATAGCTGTCCCGTTCAGGGCATCGTTTTCGGTAGCCAATACAAAGGGTTGGCGGACACCCGTCCAGTCGAATGACGAGTTCATAATAGCCTCCGTAAAATCGCCATTCGGATAAAAATCCGTCCATTGGCGCTGACCCTGAAACCCTCCGGCTAACGCATTGTGTCCCAACGCCTCTTCGCCGAACCCCAATTCTTTTAACTTGGGATTGCCTATCATCAGGTCGCGTACTATTAGCGTCATTTTGACGATAAACTCCCAGTCGCTGTCTTTCTCCTCTCGCGATTTTTGAATATCCGGACGATTGCAGACGTCATCATGTTCTTTGCAGTTGGTTTTCGCCCAGGCCAATGCCTTTGCAAACTCCTCCTTATCATAGATACCCAACGTCATTCGGCGGATAATCTCCACCTCATCAATGCCTTCGCATCGCATCCCCAGATAGTCTTCGAAGAAATCGGTCTGAACTATCGAACCGGCAATACCCATACACACAGCTCCTATCGACAGGTATGACTTCCCGCGCATGATAGCGACCGACAGAGCTGCACGCGCAAAACGAAGCAGCTTTTCTTCTACGTCATCCGGAATGCTCGTATCGGACGAATCCTTCACGTCATGTCCATAGATGCCGAAAGCCGGCAATCCTTTCTGCGCATGTGCCGCCAAGACGGCTGCCAAGTATACTGCACCCGGTCGTTCTGTGCCATTAAATCCCCAAACAGCCTTTACTGTAAGCGGTTCCATATCCATCGTCTCGCTGCCGTAACACCAGCATGGGGTTACCGTAATCGTTACGCCTACATTCTCTTTCTTGAATTTTTCGGCGCAGGCAGCGCTTTCGGCTACGCGGCCAATAGTAGAATCAGCGATAACGCATTCAACCGGAGTACCATCCGGATACTTCAAATGGGCGGTCAGTAGTCCGACAACGCTTTTCGCCATGTTCATGGTCTGCGCTTCAAGCGATTCACGCACACCTCCCATACGTCCGTCAATAGTAGGACGTATCCCAATCTTAGGCCATTCGCCCTGAAATCTTTTTGTAATCATCATGTATTGAATTTAAAAATAAATAGCGCTATAAAATCACAAAATTACAACAAAAAAATGAAAAACAAACATTTTTTTTAATAATTATAATTTTTTATCAAAAATTGCCTATCTTTGTGGAAATTTTTAAAAGAAAAATCAATGGAAAATCGTTTTTTAGGGTTAATAGAAATTACTGTTAAGAAGCACTGGGATTTACCGGTATTCAGTGATTATGAAGGAGATACCTTCCTTTACAGAGAGATGGCGGAGCAAATAGAGAAGCTTCATATCCTTTTCCGTGAATCGGGCATTCAAAAAGGAGATAAGATTGCGATTATCGGACGCAATTCAGCCCGATGGGGCATTTCGTTTTTTGCGGTACTTGCCTACGGGGCCGTTGTTGTGCCTTTATTGCATGATTTTACCCCCGATAGTGTCCAATATCTTGTGACACATTCGGAAGCAAAAATTCTTCTTGTAGCGCAGCATAACCGCAATGCGCTTGACTTAAAACAAATGCCTGGTATTAAGACATTTATTTCACTTGAAGACTTTTCGATTATCGAAGCGTCAGAAAACGTAAAAGAGGTCAGCAAGAAGATAGATGAGTTATTCAAAGAAAAATATCCGAGCTTCACTCGGGAGTTTGTTAAATATCACGTGGAAGAACCGGACGAACTGGCTATTATCAATTACACTTCGGGCACAACTGGTTTTTCGAAAGGTGTCATGCTACCTTACCGCAGTCTTTGGGGCAATACCCAGTATGCGTGTGATAAACTGCCTTTTATTCACTCCGGTGACCACATGGTGGCTATGCTCCCCATGGCGCACATGTACGGTTTGGCATTCGAGATATTAAATGGCGTCAACAAAGGGTGCCATCTGCATTTTCTCCCCCGTATACCTTCGCCGAACATTGTTATTCAGTCTTTTAGTAAGATACGTCCCAACCTTATCATTGCCGTACCTATCATCATTGAAAAAATTGTCTTTGGTCGCATCTTTCCTGTACTGCAAAAGCCATTAATCAAAGCATTATACCCAATTCCTGGATTCAAACAATTGATTCACAGAAAGATTCTAAAACAACTAAACACCGCTTTCGGTAATGTCTTTGCAGAAATCGTGTTAGGGGGCGCTGCTTTAGACAGAACCGTCGAGGCGTTCCTGCGTAAAATAGGATTCCGGTATACAGTCGGTTATGGGATGACCGAATGTGGCCCGCTCATTGCCTACGACCAATGGGACACCTTCAAACAGGCCTCCGTCGGGAAGATTGTCGACCGCATGGAGGTCAAAATTGATTCCTCTGACCCGCAAAATGAAATCGGTGAGATATTAGTTCGCGGCATGAACGTCATGTTGGGCTATTACAAAAACCCGGAAGCCACCAAAGAAGCCTTTACTGAAGACGGCTGGATGCATACCGGCGACCTTGGCACCCTCGACAAAGACGGATACCTGTTTATTCGTGGACGCAGTAAGACCTTGCTATTAAGCTCAAGCGGACAAAATATCTATCCCGAAGAAATTGAAAGCGAATTAAGCAAAATGCCATACGTAAGCGAAGCGCTTGTCATTTCGCGGGAAGACCAGAGCTCACACAAGTATATGCTAATAGGATTGGTTTATCCAAATTGGGAACAAATAAAAAAAGACAGTATTACCAATGATGCCTTACAAGCCATCATGGACGATAACCTTGCTAAATTAAATAAAAAAATCCCTTTCTACTGCAAGGTATCGGAAATCCGTTTACGCGAACACCCGTTTGAAAAAACGCCCAAGCTAAGCATCCGCCGCTTTCTCTACCAAAACCCGACGGAAATTAATGGTTAGCGGGTAGTGGAAAACTGTCTTTCAATAAAAAAAAGTTGACTCATAAACGAGTTTATGTCATTCTTCGGTATCCAGATGGATTGGTATCTTTGCAGCAGAAAACAATTCAAAATCCGTTTCCATGTTAAAGAAAAAGAACGAATTACAACCCCAATCCACACCTGCCGCTTCGTCGGCAGACGATGTCAAGTCTCTTCAATCGGAGTTATTCCGCTTGCAGTCACAACTTAAACAGGAGATGTTCCGTGCTGATGCGTACGATGAAATGATTCAAGTTGCTGAAGCTAAATTCAACATATCCATAAGAAAAAAAGTTGGCGCCAAACGGTAGTGAGCCTGCATGCAAAGAACGCGAAAGCCTATCCGGTAGACGCTCTTTGCAAGCTGTTTGGCGTAACCAAGCAGGCATATTACAAGTATGACGAGAATGCGGTTC
>CAYUAK010000155.1:0-1571 GCA_964442765.1 uncultured Tannerella sp.
GGCTCTTCCGACTATATGGTGGAAGGAAAAAGGTCTAATTTACCAAGGTGAAAAAGGATAGCGATTCTAAACCTGTCGTTATTTCTAAACCCATATGCCATTCGTTTGATCCGTTGAATACTGTTATTCTTTGATTCAAGCATGCTGTTCGTTACTTTAAGCCGAATGGCATTTAGGATCCCATAAAAATATTTCTTAACCGTTTTTCCTGCCTTGATCATTTCAGGTATCCGACAATGACTTATCCACCACAATAGTTTCTTCCAAGACTCTTCAGCTACCTTCATGTACAAATAATCCCATAAACTGTTCGCGGTCTCCTTTATCCTCCACGCCTTAGCTGTTTCAAGATTAAGACGTGATATACTCAAAAACGCTTTCCGTTTTCCACTCCGGTTGTCAGTTTGATTCGAATTGATGAGCCATTGGAACCTGCTCTTGGTCAGAGGGTTTTCCCCAGCCAGTTCTGCAAGCGCAGCGTGTTCCCGCCTCCTCACCTTGTCCAATGCCTCATTGAAATGTTTCGCCACATGAAACCGGTCAAATGCTATCTTATCTTCAGCGTTCGGTATCGCATCCCTGGCCGCTTTTATATACGGGTCCCACATATCCATCGTAATGCTCTTTAACTCGCTTAAATCGCTGCTTTTTTGCGTTTTAAACCATGTTTCAAGCGTTTCTGCCTTCCGGTCATCAAGTACATCCAGTACACAGTCATGATTCTTATCAAGAAGTATCGTTATATAATCGTGCCCTTTCCGTCGTGATGTTTCATCTACCCCTATATCGTACACCTTCCGCTGTCCCCTCCTGCCTAGCCCTCTCGCTACCGCCCGTTGCATTATCCCGTCCACTTCATCCCAACTCACATTGAAGTTCTCCGCTACTGTCGATAGAGGACTGCTTTCAAGCCATACAATTATCGCACTCTCAAATCGGCTTGTAAACCGCGAGTGTTTTTCGGCAAAGGGTATCTCAATCTGCTGTACTCCATCCTTCGCGCATTTAACCCGTGGTACCAACACTTCAAGATATGTTTCGTACTGGCAGGTATCAAGATATCTCAATACCCTCGTCCGGTGGTCATACCGTTTCGTGCTTTGTGCACAATTCGGACAGGCAATTATTTTGTCAAACTCATATTCAATCCGTACCGTTATTTTCCTGCTACCTTCGTCCTTGGTAACTGCTGTAACCATCCAAGGCGCTTGTACGCCTATGACGTCTTTGTAAAATTTAAATATTGGGTTAGTGGTTTCCATCCCTTGAATTTATCATTTTTCGTCTCTTTCCACTATATTCCCGGAAGAGCCAAATAAAAAAGCAATCACCAATATGCCAAAAAATTTGATTTTATTCATAATCATTTCCTCCATAAATCCATTATCAATGGATTTGATTAATTTGTCAATATTATCTGATAATATTTTATTTCGCTTAACGTTCTAGGTATACGACGGTTTGGGCAGGTTATAGGACAATGCGAAGCATTGACCCCTGCCCAAACTGTGGCGGAGACCAAACCGCACAAAGGGCGTTAGACCGACTGCGGCTTTTCGGAGCCCCGAGGC
>CAYUAK010000156.1:0-3900 GCA_964442765.1 uncultured Tannerella sp.
CCATGCGGGCAGCGGGAAGAGTTCGCAAGCCATATCGAGTGTTTTGGGTATCACCTCGTTAGCGCCGAAAACGCGGACGATGGTCGATAACTCAGGGTGCATATCTCCAAGCCATATCAGCCGGTCGCGTTTGATACCGTCCCATAGATACTCCTGCATGTTCAGGTGAACGGTATATGCGCCTGTTTTCCATATTTCATTGAGCCGCTCGTCATTACATTTGAATGAACCAAGATAGGGTATATCCCTGTAACGCAGGATAGCGCGGGCTTCTTTCAGGTGGATAGTAGCATTTGGCTGAAGCAGGTCGATGCGGACAAAACGAAAACCTGTATAGCCGATTACTATCAGTCCGTCGCGTGGGATTTCCAGGACGATGTCCCGTTTAGCATGGTCGTCGGTGGCGTAGCCCACTTTCCACTCGCTGTTTAACGTCTCGCTGTTACATTCGCCGACCGATTCGCCGAAGCGGATACGCACTAATGATGGCTCGCGTCGGGTAGAGCTACCCATCACTAACTGCAAACCCCCGTGCAACTCTTTGCCGTAGTCGAGCAGTAGCGACGCTGTATCTTTGTCAGCGCTTCGCATCGCGCACATATCTTTCGTTCCAAGTACGGTTTGGCTATTACCCGGCTTGAGCAAAACCGCCTCATTAGTAACACTTCCATTTTTCCAGATAACCCGCAGCGGTGAGATAAACAAACGGGTCAGCTCGTCTTTTTGGATTTTTTCGCCGTATTCTGTCCCAAAAACAGGTGGAATTAGCGTTGTGACTTCTTTTTGCTTTGGTCCGCAACCGGACAGCAAAATAATTATAGCTATATTAAATAGCATTAAATCAATACGTTTCATAACTTAACAGGTTTTAATAGTTTGCGTTTACCGTACAAAGATAGCTAAATATTCTCCGCTAACGCCATTCCTGCTTTAAATCCTGCCTGATATAGCGCATCGAGCTTTTTAAGGTTGCCTTCTAATCGGCCTACTTTCATATCTGCCGGTGGATAAATTATCAAACATTTGCCTTCGGCTGCCATTTGTTCCGCCAGCGCTAAGGAGCGGTTATATTGTTCGGGACGCCGGTATAAGGCCACTGCTAATTGCGGGTAACGGGGCATCAACAATTTGAATAAGCCCGCAGAGCCTTTCGTTTTCTTGAGATAGCCTTTGGGACGGGTCAGTATAAGAACACTCTTAGCATGTCCGGTTCGTATCGCATATTCAAGGGGAATAGAATCGGCAATGCCACCATCTATTAAACGCATGTTTTCAATAGAGACAGGTTTGCTGAGAAAAGGCATACTGGCGGATGCGCGGATAGCCTGTATCATATGAGCCTTGTGTTCGGTCGTATCGTTTTTTAGATAGACCGCCTGTCCGGTCGCACAGTCGGTTGCTACTGTTACAAAACGCTGTGGGCTTTGCTCAAAAGTGTGATAATCAAAAGGGATAAGTTTGTTCGGTATCTCTTCGTAGGCAAACTTTGCGCCAAAAAGATTACCTTCGCTCAGCAGGTTTCGCCAGCTTATATAACGCGGGTCATGGCGAAAGGTCAGTGTTATATTGCGGCTGCGCCCCTTTTGACGGCTAATATAGGACGCCCCCATGCAAGAGCCTGCCGAAACACCGATGACATGCTCAAATAACAGATTTTTCGCGTCGAAGGCGTCTAACACGCCGGCGGTAAACATGCCGCGCATCGCGCCGCCTTCCAGAATAAGGTTCATCTCAATCATATCCAGTAAATGAATCGGTTTGAAGAACGACAAGGTCGAAACGCAGATACTTCGTTTCCATAACTTGAAAGCTATAAAATTGCCATTCGCAATGGTTTTTAACTGACAAAAGTACTGTTTTTTTTGGTAAAAGCACTTGTTTGAAATAAAAAATCAATGTGCGGGTATCTTCATCCCTCGCTTTTGCCTTTGATACTTTAATTGATAATTTCATTTGTAAAAAAAAATCACTTTTTTTTGGAGATATAAAAAAAGTCCGTATCTTTGCGGTGTAATATTATACTAATATACTAATATTTTAAAGTTAAGTAACTAATTATTAAAAAGATTGATTATGATTAAAGTAGAAGAAATTACTTTTAAGTACCGGAAAAAAACCGTGTTCCAGGATTTCTCTTGCGCCTTTGGAAACGGGAAGGTGTATGGGCTGCTGGGGAAAAACGGCGCCGGCAAGTCCACCTTGCTGTATCTGATGACCGGGTTATTGCAACCGTACAAGGGAAAAATCGTGTACAACGACGCTAACGTGTCGCTACGCCTGCCTTCTGTCTTGAACGACCTCTTTATCGTTCCAGAGGATTTTATGTTACCGGATATACCTCTTAAAAGGTATATGTCTATCAACCAACCGTTTTATCCCAAGTTCAGCGAAGAGCAGTTGCGCAACAACCTTGCCTTTTTTGAATTGGACGACAACCTGAACGTCAATTTAGCTGCCTTATCTTTGGGGCAGAAGAAAAAGGTTTTCTTGAGTTTTGCCTTGGCTACCAACACTTCGCTTTTGTTATTAGATGAGCCGACGAATGGCTTGGATATCCCAGGCAAAAGCCGGTTTAAAAAATTTATCGCCTCTAACATGACCGACGAGCGGACGATTATCATCTCGACACACCAGGTGTTGGATATTGAGAAACTTATCGAGCATGTCGTCATCATCGAGAACAGCACTATCTTATTAGACGCTTCCTCCGAAGACGTCTGCCGCAAGCTCTATTTTGTGAACGGCGCCAATCAGGTTGATACCGAAAAAGCGCTGTATGTATCCACTTCATTCCAAGGATTTAATGCGTTGCTGCCAAACAACGGCGAGGAAGAGACCGTTCTCAACCTTGAAACGCTCTTTAATGCGACGCTTGAGAACCCGGAAAAAATGAACGCTTTGTTTAACTTTAAAAATTAACAATTATGAATAATACATTTGACATCAAACGATTCGGTTTGACTTTCAGGAAAGATTTGATTGAAAACGGCAAGCGTTATTCGCTGATGTTCCTTACAATGTTGGGGTTGTTAGCGCTGTTCTTAGTCTTTTATTCAATGAGTTATTACAATTCAAAACAAAATTTATACCTTAAAGATTTGCTTATCTTTCTTTCCATGTTTTTCTTTGTAGCCGGCGTCTGGTTTGCCTCCACATTTACCTCGCCCATGAGCAATAAGCTGAATAGAATTGCCTGGTTAATCAGTCCGGCGTCGAACCTTGAGAAATATTTAGTCCGTTGGATTATCACAACGATTGGGTTTATTCTGACGTTTTTTACAGCTTTGTGGATAGCTGATGTTTTGCGGGTAGCGATATGTTCGGCTATTTATCCAGAGATTGACGTTCATTTTATAGACCTGACCAAATTGGTCACGACTGAAAGTGAATACTCGTCGGAACATGTAATGCCGGCAAGCGTTTTTTTCTTTTTCTCAAGCCTCTATTTACTGACACAATCGGTATTCTTATTAGGCTCAACCTATTGGGAGAAGTGGTCATTTATCAAAACATTTTCTTTCTGTGCTGCTATCATTGCGGCTTTTATCCTGATTTGTCGCTGGACAATACTCCTTTTTTACGGCGAAATGGAAGGATTTTATCGTGTAATGAATTCACTTGAAATCAATCAAAAAATGAATGAACAACAAGCGCTCGTATTAGTTACTGTCATCCTGTCGGTATTCACTTTGACATTTTGGACGCTTGCCTATTTCAGGATAAAAGAATCGGAAATCATTAAAAGGTTATGAGTATGAACTTCAAGGAAAACAAAGCCATATACCTTCAGATTGCCGAGCGAATCAACGACCTGATTCTACTCGGCGAATACAAAGAAGAAGAGCGCATCCCGTCGGTTCGCGAATATGCAGCGATGGTTGAGGTGAACTTTAACACCGT
>CAYUAK010000157.1:0-2070 GCA_964442765.1 uncultured Tannerella sp.
AGCCTTCCAACATTTCCCCTTTATTCGCGAGTACGCTTACAGCCTGCTGTAAATAACCGAGTTCCTGCTGGAAGTTCTCTTTGGAACCTTCCAACATTTGTACTTTATCCGCGAGTTCGCTTAACGCTTGCTGTAACTGGCTCAGTTCCTGCTGAAAGTCCTCCTCCTCCAAGAACCATTCCACCTGCTACTGCCATAGCTGGCGCTGCAGCTCCTGCCGTCGCAACAACAATAGCAGTGACTGCAACTGCAGCAGCGACTACCGCAACAACAGTAAAAACTTTTCCCCAAAATTCTCCACCGTCATCATAACGCATTACAGGGTTGTTATCACAATATGCAAATAAATTTTTATCGGTGATATCATCCAAAGATTCGGTTAATGTATCTGTTATATCTGCATTAATGAACCTGCCTGTATTGGCATCATAATACCTGCTCTGAAGGTAGTACAAACCGATGGAATTATCGAATAAATAACCCCTGTATCTGAATGGGTTGAGGGTAGCAAGAGTAGGGTTTGATCCCATATGCGTAAGGATAAGGTATACAAAAGCAAAAACATATGATAAAATGGTTTTATGCAAGGAATAAAAGAGATAGAAAAATACCTGCCGTTTGGGTGGAAAGAACAAGCCCAAGAACAAAAAGCGCTTGTACGCGGGAGGACAATCAAAACACCGGAACAACTGCTGGAATTGAATTTGTTGCATTTAACGGAAGGGGGCTCGTTCGGAGTAACGGCGGCATATCTAAATTTCGCAACAAAGACGGCCATCAGCAAGCAATCGGTATATGAGCGGATTCAAAAAAGTTGGCCGTGGATGAAATGGATGACGGAGGAAATGTGCCGTGAGAACCAATTCACCATGGAAAAACCGGAATGGCTTGACAGAGAATTGGTGACGGTGGATGGCAGTGAGATGTGTGTGTGCGGGAGTAAGCAAGGGGATTACCGTTTTCATTGCACGTTTGATATTTTCAATTTCAACTATCGCACCGTGGAAATAACCGACGTCAAAGAAGGAGAAAAGCTGTCCCGTCATATGATAAAGCCAGGAGATATCGCGCTTGGTGACAGAATGTACGGCAACATACAAGGTATGGAGCACGTGTTGGCGCATGGAGGGGATTTCATTTTGAGATACCGAACCAAAGGGTTCAACGTATACGATGAAAAGGGAGATAAAATCAATCTTCTTGAGCGATTTAAAGGGTTATCTCCGATGGAAAGTATGTCGCTTGATTGTTTTTATTACAGCGATGGCAAGAAGCGTCCGGTTCGATTGGTTGCAATGAAGAAAGACGAAGAAGCAATAAAAAACGCACATCGAAAAATGATAAAAAAGTTAAATAAGCAACGCGGGAAAACGCCGTCAAAAGAGGCTCTGGAATTGAATCAGTATATTGTTTTGGCGACATCACTCAATTATTCCGATGACCGGATACTGGAGTTATACCGTGCGCGATGGCAGATTGAGCAGGTGTTTTTGAGGTTGAAAGGGCTTTATTCCTTTGGCGACGTCCCCAGTAAAAACCCTGACACAGTGAAAGCGTGGTTTTATGGAAAACTTTTTCTTGCCGTGTTGGGTGAAACCATCCTAAAACGGGAATGTTTTTCCCCCAAAGAAGAAAATCTCATGCGTTCCCTTGGTATCGTCAAGCTTGTGGAAGGCTCTTAGAGCCATTCAAATATTTATTCAGGAAGCGGTGTTATCCGCTTTAGCCCTTTTTGGCAGACGACGTAATTGGCATAAGCTTATTTCCGCAACATTAGAGCCTAAACGACGACGGCTTTATGTCCTTAACAGGCTCTTTGCCGCTTAACCTTACGCATATGGGGCGTGTCCCCATTCGCAAATGGATTAGCGACACCCGACACGCCTAAAAAAGCCTATATTTACTGCGGCGCGTCGAGTGTCGCTAATCCATGCGATGGGGACGCGCCCTACGGTAGGTTTTTAGAGGTTGCCTGTCACATATTTATATAGTTGTGTGTTATGGAAAGGTATTGTTATATGAAAGCTGTAATTTTTGATATGGACGGGACGCTTCTGGATTCCATGCCTA
>CAYUAK010000158.1:0-1632 GCA_964442765.1 uncultured Tannerella sp.
CGCCTCTTTCCACCGGTCTGATTCAAAAAGCAATCATTCAAAGCGGTGGCGGACTGCGAGGACTTGGATTGGGAAGCACGCTTGAAAATGCAGAAACGAGCGGAAAGGCATTTTTTGATGCAGCCGGCTTGACTACGCTCGAACAGATGCGCGCTGCCACAGTTGATGAAATTCGCGCTATTCAGGTAGCGGCGATGGCAGAGAGGAGAGGCGTCCGCTCAAGCCCCCTCGTGGATGGTTATCTTTCAACAGGCACTTTCACAGAAATTGTAACAGCCGACAAACTTCCCAAAATTCCTTATATGATTGGTTATACAGCTAATGATATGGGCAATATGGGTGATCCCATCAAAGATTTTAGTCTTAAACTTGAGGAATTGGGACGCGATGGCGCATACTGTTATCTTTTCGCACGCCCTGCACCGGGAGACGAAGCAGGCGCATTTCACTCTTCGGAGTTATGGTATATATTCGGCACGCTCAACCGCGCTTGGCGACCCTACGTTGAAGCCGATTATCGACTTAGCGAAAAAATGATCGACTGCTGGACAAACTTTGCGAAGAATGGCAACCCCAACGGAAACGGTCTGCCTGAATGGAAGCCATATACTTCAAACAACAGCGAATTTATGATATTCAACATTGAACAGTAATTAATATAAGAGATGAAAAAAATTGCTATCACCATTTTTTTATCCGCAATTTTCCAAATAGCGCTTTTTGCTCAAATGGGTGTGCAAATCGAAGGGAAGGAAGTATTCAAAAACGATGATGTTACATTCCGTCAAATCGACGGCCATACCTGGATTGGCACCGGAAACCTGATGTCGAACGAAAGTCTTTATTTGATAGAGGGTAATAACAGGGCTATCTTGATTGATGCCGGCACAAAAATTGCCGATTTAGACAAGATAGTTGCTTCGATTACTTCTAAACCGGTAACGCTTGTTGCTACGCATGTTCACCCCGACCACACCGGTTCGGCGGTCAACTATTTTCCTGTCATCTATATCGCTCCGGGCGATACGGTGGCTATTCCTTCGATGATGGCCGACTACAAAGGCGAGGTACGCTTTCTGAAAGATGGTAAAATGCTCGATCTCGGTGGAAGGCAACTTGAGGTGGTTTTCACTCCCGCACATACGCCCGGGTCGGTAACATTCATCGACACGAAAGCCGGTTATGGTTTCAGCGGCGATTCTTTCGGATCGGGCAATCTGTTGCTTGGCGTTGATTTCTCAACGCTTATTGCCACCTGCAAAAAGATGGAGGCGAAAATGCTGAAATATAACGTGAGCAAACTCTATCCCGGACATTTCATGGGACGAAATCCCGAAACGCTGCAAAGAGTAAGAGATATGATTACGTTGAGCAACGATGTAATGTCGGGGAAAGTCAAAGGCGAATCAAATCCTCGCGGAATGATGGGACTGAACCTGATCATCAGCGACTATGGGGTGCGTATCAACTACAACGAACAGAAAATAAAATAGAATTATTAATATAATAAAATTTCAACAAAATGAAACATTTATCTTTAGTTTTTATCGCTCTATTCTGCACAGTTTATCTTTTTGCACAACAGAGCCATGTCAATATCGATTGGGACTCACAGCGTAACAAAGAAGGTTT
>CAYUAK010000159.1:0-1544 GCA_964442765.1 uncultured Tannerella sp.
TTTTGCTCCATCTCATTTTGCAAGGCGCGTTGTCCTGCCGTATCGGCAGGTGTCCGCACCGTGTTGTAAAGCCGTTGCATAAACAGGGTCAGTTCCATAAAGCGGGCGGCATACGGTCGTGGTGCGGTTTGTAGGGGCGCGATTAATCGCGCCCCTACGACGGTATCATCCCATTGCTTCAAAGCACTTTCATTTTCCTGTCTCAGAGCCTCAAACAAGTCTGCAAATTGTTCGTTATCTTTCTCATCTCGATTTCCATAAATCTCTCCGGATTTCAACCATTCCTGCTGTCCCAAAAGAAAAGCCCGTCGCTGAAAAATCCATCTCAAAAATTCGTTTTCAGCCGATTCGGGAAATTGCAGCATACCGGCATTGAATTGTTCATCGGGGCAAGTGATGCGTAAACGCTTTTCGGCGATAATCATCTCGCCGCCGCCTTTTTCCGGAATGTAAAGGTAAGCCATACCTCGGTAGCCTTCTTTCGGAAAAACCGCCTGCGCTTTTCCCTTTGCGTCCAGCGCAACGGAAAACGAGTCCACGCGGCTGCCTGCAAAAGAATAAATCCGGGCAGTATCCCGTTTGCTCAACTTTGGAAAGTCCAATTCAACAATCGTCTGAGCAACAGACTGTTGCCCAAGCAATATCAATAACATTAATATTTTTTGTTTCATCTGTACATAAAATAATCGTTCAACTGTTTCATAGTGCAAACATAGACGAAAAAAATGAATTTTCAAAATCTCAAAGACCTTTCCGTTTTCAAACATAGGGACTCAGGTATGTCAATGAACCTTTTATTTAAAGTTTTCACCTCCCGTTCCCCTCTCATTCATGGAGATGGGGTGGGGGGTGAGTCGGATGGGTAGGGGAGAGGTTTTCCACCTATTCACAGGAACGAACAGGTTTTCGTAAACAGGCGGTGAACCGCCTGTTTACATCAAACCATCTTTTTAATGTTCAATTATCAAGTTAATCAATCAATTTAAAGCGCACCGAATAGAAAAGCCAAAAGCTCTGTTTCCAGCATCATATGTAGTATAAGGTGACGCTTGTTCAACAGTAAGTTTTATCGAATTTGTTCCTGTGATATCAGGCGTCCAGAAATACCCAATCGTACCCGCTTGTCCGAGCCCACCGGTGTAACTTCTAGTACCAGAAAAAGGCAAAAATAAAGTCGGATTCACGCCATCCGGTATGACAAGGAAGCCGCCCGTACTAGTAGCGCTAGGAAGGACCATAACCCAATTATTCTTAGCTGTGCTAGCCGGACTGACGCTTTGCCATTCACTAATGCTCGGAACATGCCAGCCGGTTGGGCATGGATTACTTGATGGCATAGACGGCCCCCATAGCGTATTTAGTTGCGGTGTGCGCCAGTCTACAGGAATCGCAGAGTTTGTTATAAAGCGGCCAAAAGCTGCGTTGGTAGGTATAACCTGTCCAGTAGTAGCGTCAAGACCTGCCGATCCAACAGGACCCGCTATAGCAGAACTTGTTCGCAGCTGATGACCGTCCGTCCATCTACCCCATTGGTAAAGTGCGCC
>CAYUAK010000160.1:0-2280 GCA_964442765.1 uncultured Tannerella sp.
CGGGAATCCCACGCCGAAAACCACTTACGGCGCGGCGTTGACTTATGCCGTAAATCAAAAAGGCTGGTTGATGAACGTCTTTCTCGACGGCAGACTTGAACTTTCCAATAACCGTGCTGAACGCTCCGTCAGACCTTTCGCTGTTGGACGTAAAAACTGGCTGTTCTGCAACACGCCCCGCGGAGCCGACGCCAGCGCAGCGGTCTATTCCATCGTCGAAACCGCCAAAGCCAACGGGCTTAAACCGTTTGAGTATCTGAGATTTTTGCTGGAGCGATTGCCTTACGGATTCACCGCAGAAGATTGTCTGCCTTGGGATGAAGCCGCGCAAACCCTGTGCAGATGATGGATTAACCGCTTCTGCCTCCTGATTGGCGGCTTTTCTTTTACGAGGGTTCGACTCCTATTTGACGGTTACCGTCATCCAAATTTTTTCGTTGCGGAAATCAGCCCTAAAACATACGAAAAACCCGCCTGTGCAGCGGGTATTCGGGTTCGGCATCTATATTGTCAAACCTTTTTGGTGCGAGTATTGTGGTAGGACTTTTCAAAATATCCAGTAATACCAACGGTTATAGGTTAGTCACAAGCGATAATTACCCTCCCGGTGGTGAGAAAACCACTAACAAAATACTCCGTTCACGCTGTTTTTATTAAAAAATTTGTGTAAAACAAATCGCTATCACAGGCGATATTATAACATGGATTTTTATATAATGCAATAGCAGATTGGAAAAAAATCAAAAGTCCTGAACCGAAAGAAGTAAAGACCCTTTTTTTCTGTCATTTGTGTAAAAACGTGTTGAAAACACTTGACATTTCATCATTTTTAGTGTACAATAAAATCAGTAAGTAAGATGATGAAGGGATGAGGGCAGATGAAAAAATTTTGTTTGGTATCGGCATTGATAATTTTGTTGGCAGCGGCTCCTTTGACGGCATTTGGCGTAGATACGGTCGTTTATTCGATGGGAGATATTAACGGCGACGGGAAGATAAATGCTCTCGATGCGTCGGTTATTCTTCAACATGACGCAAAGCTGATAACCCTGTTCGATGAGCAGCTTAACTATGCTGATGTCGATGGTGACGGTAAAGTAAACGCGCTGGATGCGTCGGTTATTCTTCAATATGACGCGAGGTTGATTGACCGTTTTCCGGCAGACCCGCCTTCCGATTCAGAAAGCACCTTGACGGCGGACAGTTCTTCAACATCAAACGAAACATCTTTAATGGATAATCCTCAGAAACTCGTTACCCCGGATGATGCCGAGTGGATAAGCAACCGCATAATCCAATTGCTTAACGCGGAACGGGCGGCGATAGGCGCAGGCCCATTGTCAACGGCGCCGAAAGCGCATGTGATGGCTATGGTTAGAGCGCAACAGCTAACGGTATACTGGGGACACAAGCTGCCGGATGGAAGGGATAGTTGTTTCATTTATACAGACTACAAATACAATCCCGATAGCAATGAGTTCCTTGATGTAGAGATGACCCAATGTGCGTATATACCCTTTGCTTCCAGCGAGAACATAGCACAAACAGTAGCGTGGAAGGAAGATACAAGAGAAGCGATAGCAAACAAAATCGTTCAGCAGTTCAAAGGCAGCCCCGGTCACTGGAACGATTTGATGAACACAAGGTATTCCGGCGTAGGTGTAGGGCTTTTCTTTGTAGACGACGCGCCAGACCCTAACGACCCCGAAGCGTATCTGTGGCCATACGGTTTATACACGGCAATTATGACGATGGATAAGACCTACGGCTAAAACGCAAAGTTTTTCTAAAATTTAATAAAACCTAAAAATTAGCGATTATCGAAAGATAGTCGCTTTTTTTATACAAAAATGTGCCAATCACGGCACAGGAAGGAGTGTTTTTTCAATGAAACACAGAATTATCGGCACGTTTCTGACGTTGCTAATGGTGTTCGGGCTGCTGTCACCCTTCACCATAAACGCAAGCGCGGAAACAATCAGCCCCGGAGATTACGTGACTATCACGGAAAGCGCGGGCAGCGGGTTTTACTATAACCCGCCGAACGGGATGTACTGGGCGTCGTATATGAACGCGGTTAGGGACGGCAAGCAGTATTACGCTTGGTGCGCTTCTTACAGTGTCCCTGTACCGGGTTCGAGCGTTCAATACGTGCTGTCAGACCACACCGGCAGTATGTGTAAGTACGAAAACGGCGATTACTGGTACTATGACGACGGATTGGGCGAGTATCTGTCCTTTAGCTGGGCGCTGTCCTGTATCAAGGCGGCGGAGTATCTG
>CAYUAK010000161.1:0-1604 GCA_964442765.1 uncultured Tannerella sp.
TTGCGATTATGATTATTGCTTTTACCTATTTTTATACCGCTATAACGATTAATCCGACCCAGATGGCCGATGACTTAAAACGGAATAACGGGTTCATACCAGGTATTAAACCGGGGAAAGCAACGAAGGAATATTTAGATACGATCATGGACAGGATAACGCTACCGGGTGCATTTTTCCTTGCTACTATTGCTATTTTACCGGCATTTGCCCGAATAGCAGGCGTCAGTCAAGGATTTTCGAACTTCTTCGGCGGCACGTCGCTTCTGATTATGGTTGGCGTAATATTAGATACTTTACAACAGGTGGAGAGCCATTTGTTGATGCGGCATTATGACGGCTTGTTGAAGTCCGGCAGAATCAAAGGACGCGCTGGCTCCATTGCTGCATACTGATAAATTATGATATATCTGAAGACGGACGAAGAGATTGAGCTGATGCGCGAAGCGAATCAATTGGTCGGTAAAACACTCGGTGAGCTTGCCAAACTCATCCAGCCGGGCGTCTCGACCGGTCATTTAGACAGGGTAGCCGAAACGTTTATTCGCGACCATGGCGCTACGCCGGCCTTTTTAGGATTTGAAGGCTTCCCGAAGTCTATCTGTACTTCTGTCAATGAGCAAGTAGTGCATGGCATCCCTTCAGATGAGGTGATCTTACAGGAAGGGGATATTATCTCGATTGATTGTGGAACAGTGCTGAACGGTTTTGTAGGGGATTCGGCTTACACTTTTTGTGTCGGAGAGGTCTCGGAAGATGTCAAGGCCTTGTTGCGTATCACAAAGGAAGCGCTTTATCGCGGTATCGCTCAGGCCGTTATTGGAAACAGGGTAGGGGATATAAGCTACGCCGTTCAAAGTTTTTGCGAATCAAACAAAACTTCGGTCGTGCGCCGTCTTGTTGGACATGGCTGCGGCCGGGAGATGCACGAAGACCCCGAAGTGCCTAACTTCGGCAAACGCGGGAACGGCCCCTTACTGCGAAACGGCATGGTTATTTGCATTGAGCCGATGATCAACCAGGGCGCTAAAGAGGTCTATATTGAAAACGACGGATGGACCGTGCGTACCAGCGACCGAAAAAACTCGGCACATTTTGAACATTGCATAGCTATACGCCCGAAAGCCCCGCAGATTCTTTCTTCGTTTGAATATATAGAATCAATTAAGAATTAAAAATTAAGAATTAAGAGAAAATAGGTTTTTTTTATATGGCAAAACAGACTGCAATAGAACAGGACGGATTGATAGTCGAAGCATTATCCAATGCAATGTTTCGTGTCGAGTTGGAAAATGGACACGAGATAACGGCACATATTTCGGGAAAGATGCGGATGCATTACATCAAGATTCTTCCCGGCGATAAGGTACGCGTCGAAATGTCTCCGTATGACTTGTCCAAAGGACGTATTGCCTTTAGATATAAATAGGTATCAGATATCAGGTATCAGGTTTCAGAAAGAAATAATAAAAAAATAGAAAATTATGAAAGTAAGAGCATCTTTAAAAAAACGCACTCCGAACTGTAAAATTGTCAGGCGGAAGGGACGTTTGTACGTGATAAATAAGAAAAACCCCAAGTTCAAAGCGCGACAGGGGTAAACT
>CAYUAK010000162.1:0-41207 GCA_964442765.1 uncultured Tannerella sp.
GGTGAAAGTGGCATCAGTTCCCTCTTTAACTACGTAGTAGTTCAACCCGCTACGGGGTTGAGGATTCGGGTGGCACATCTACCCTGAGTGACGCTTCGCTTACTCAGGGTTATCCATGTCAGTCTCCTACGGAGACCTGAGCAGTTACAAATTTTCATGTAAAAAATATTGATAAATTATTAAATATTAATAAATTAGTTAAAAATACAACTTGTTTTGAACAACAAAGGTAAAGGAATCAAAAATTAATCTATTTAAAAATTGTGTCAAAAGCATGTAGTTTTGTCCCGCAAGCGATGCTTGTCATTTTATCGTGAAAATATTTCTAAATAGCTATTTGTCGAAAAATAGCATTATTTTTGCATCGTCAAATACACAGATTATGTTTACAGTTAAAAAATTTATGTTCCTGATGCTGGTCTTCCTGACCTGTTCGGCTTGTTCGCGTTGTAAACAGGTGGAAACTACAAGTAATACAACGGCAGGGATGCCGTTGATACATTTCAATAATATTACTTTGGAGGTGTCGCTTAAGCCGTTTAAGAAGAATGAGCCTGCCTTTATTGAAACCGTATGCAGGACGATTTATGCCCAATGGGCTTCGTTAATTAAATATACCGATACGATTTCGTTCTTGTTCTGGACAGCCGATGGTTCGGAAATCCTTGATTATAGAGGGAATCCGAAGCAACCCTTAGAATGGGGGATGTATATCGGAAATCCCAATACGAAACATACCGTCAACGCCGGCCCGCCCACACTCTCATTGCACGAAAGGGCTTATACCTATATGGAAGACCCTCCAAGTTTTACATATAGCGACCTGAAAAAGGTTGTAAATACCTTGAAGCGGGTAGGAAAAGAGATGACAGGCAAGCCTGTACGGGTCGGAAACACCTTTGATCCCGGCCCTGAGTTTGCGATATCACGGTTCAAATACGAACTGCATCCTGAAATATGTATGTCGAACACGATGGGCGCAAAGTCATTCGTATGCTGCTATTCTACGCTCAACGAAGACAGGGAGAAATATGCGGGTTTCCCAAATGGGATACCTCAAGGGACGCCATTCGGCCTATTCTTAGGTCGACAAAGCCAGGCGTTCTTAACAGACATGGGTTTTGATTTCCTGTGGTTTTCCAACGGTTTTGGATTTGGCATGGAGACATGGAACACGACAGGCGCTATTTTCGACGGCAAGGCCTTTCATCCCGAAAAGATAAAGGATGTACAGCAGAAGATACTTGATTTCTGGACTGCGTTCCGTAATGAATGTCCCAATTTTCGTATAGAGACGCGTGGAACAAATCTCTCGACCGGTATTGACTTAGCTGGTGATGGCGTTGACTTGCGAAGTATTTACGGTAGCGGTTTTAATATCCTACCACCACCTAACTCGCCCTGGGCTGCATTGAACGGTGATTATGGTCTGGAATTAGCCGGATACATGTCGCGTATGGCTGAGCTTCCGGATGAGCGCTATCTGTTTCGTTTTTATACACATGACCCATGGTGGGCTAACAGTCCCTGGCTCGACCGCTACGGGCGCGAGCCACACGATATTTATCTGCCAATGGCTGTGTCGCGCATCAACGGAAAAGGTGAGGTAAAACTACCTTCCCATCTCAGCTTCTTGAGCATCGATGATTCGTATGGTAACATGCCCGACCAGGTCCCCGACGAAGTGATCCCTCATATTCTGCAAGGACGTCGCTTAGCGCCCGACCAGCCTGGACAGGTGGTTTGGGTTTATCCTTTCGATGAATATCATGATTGGGCATTTAACCAGCCCCAACGGATGGAGGAGATTTTCTATGGCGACTGGTTTATCCGTCAAGCACTGAACGACGGATTACCGATGAATACGGTAGTCTCTTCTACCCATTTTACCTCCTTGATGAAGCAGGATAAAAGGCTGTTCGAAGGGTCGGTTTTAGTAACGATAGTACCTGAAGCCGGCTCGGACGTCGAAAAACAATTGATGGCATTTGTCAGGCAAGGAGGAAGTGTAATTGTTTATGGGCCGGCAAAAAATGGAAGCCAGGTGTTCCTTGATTTTTTGAATATCCGTTTGGAAGAAGAGCTATCCGGAGAGTTTGAACTGATAGGGATAGAAGGCTTCGACAATTCGGGAAAACCCGAAGTCCGTACACTTCGTCATGAAGCCAAATGGTCGGGCGGCGGCATTGAAACGGTGATAGCCACTTCACGCGATACGTCAACGGTGGCGCTTATTAAAGTCCGTTCCGGACAAGCTATCAGAGACGTCGTCGTGTTGCGTAACCATTTAAAAGGGAAGATTGTATATGTGCGCGGAACTAATTCGGCGCGTTATAGCGGCGGTCATTTACTAACAACCGACGAGCCTTCTAAATGGTTCACCGGCGGTTCGTTGATGCGTTACGCACTCAGTCAGTTAGGGTATTCCATCAGATATGTCAAACTGTCGCCCGCGATTAAAAATCCGGTAAATGCAGTGTCACGACACGATAATGGGTTCTATTTTGCAGGTTTTACACCCAACCAAACGACAGAACAACAACTCCGATTTCCACAGGGTGCGCCCTTGTTTACAGGTATGGAAACGGAGTTAAAAGACGGATACGCCACCTATCGCCTGCCAAAAGCATGGAGCAAAGAATGCCGTGTCTTTGTAGAACAGAACGACGGATTGCTCACCTGCTACGAGATAGCGCCGGTAGAGTACCAAATAAAGCGTAAGATAGGCGTTTCCGGTTTAAAAAACGCTACCGTTCGGTTTTATCCCGGTAAAGACGAAGCCCGGTTCAAAGCGATGAACGGAAATAATCATTCCCCCGAAAGACCCGATACACTACAATCTATTCGTAGCAACCAGTTCCCCGCTACCTGTTACGAATACAAAAACATATCCGGCCAATTAGTGTTTACATGGTAGTACTCTTATTATAGATTAGTTTATTGACTTGGCTTCAAACGCTAAAGCGTACATCTTCATTTGCTTTAGCATAGAAAGAAGCCCATTGGAGCGAGTTGATGAAAGATGCTCCCGTAAAAGAATAGCGTCAATAAAATACAGTTCGGTTTCTAAGATGTCCTTAGGTGTTTGACCTGAGAACACGCGTATTAGAAGAGATACAATTCCTTTGACGATGAGTGCATCGCTATCAGCCTGAAAAAAAACCTTCCCATCGGCATACGTTGCATGTAACCACACCCTACTTTGACATCCCTCTATCAGGTTATTATCGGTCTTGTATTTCTCATCCAACACAGGCAAAGTGTTGCCCATTTCTATCAGTAAAGCATACCTGTCCATCCAGTCGTCTAAAACCGAAAAAGTCTCTATTATCTCATCTTGAATATTGTTAATTGGCATAAATATTTAGTTATTAATGATTAGTGATTAATGATAATTAAATATTATTTAAAAATTACATGCAGGACGGTTTGTCCGACGGCTTTCAGTGTTTCCTTGCTGATGATATCCATGTTATCGTTCAGTGTGTGCCAATGTGTGTGGAAATTAAAATTTCTGTCCGGATCAAGATTGATGATGTCAATACTTGGTATACGCCGAATCTCATTCACCGGCACATGGTCATCCGTTATCATCGTTCCATTGGCATTGATAAAAAACTTCCCGTAACCTAATTCGCGTGCTGTTGCCCAGACTTTTTCCACATACAGGTTTGCGTATTTTACAGAGTACGATTCTTTAAAAAAAGTGGCCCCTTTTGCCCCGACCATATCAAGCAGTATGCCATAGTCGGCTTTGTAGTTAGGGATATGTGGATTTCTTGCCCAGAACTGCGAGCCTAATGCCCACGAATCGGAATTATAATCGGTGGCAAAATAGGGCGTGCCATAGTCTTCTGCATCGAAAAAGATGATATCGACGCCAATTTCCGGCCTTTTTATTCCTATCTGTCGCGCTATTTCTAACAGTACGCCCACCCCGCTACCTCCATCATCAGCGCCATCAATCGGCTTGCGGTGATTGGCAGGGTCTTTATCCTGGTCGGCATATGGGCGCGTATCCCAGTGGGCAAACAAGAGCGCTCTTCGTGTTTTTTCCGGGTCAAAACTGCCAATTATATTTTGGGCGTTTAATTTCACCCCGTTATAGGCGGTGAGGACAGTTTGCTGAACAAACACTTGGGCGCCATGGCGTTCCAATTCTGAGGCTAAAAAGGCAGCGCATGCCTTATGTGCTTCGGTATTTGGTACACGCGGACCAAAAGCCACTTGACAGGCAACATAAGTATAAGCGCTATCTGTATTAAAAATTGGCGTTTCAGACATTTTCCCAATAGCCGACCGAATCGCCGAAGTCGTTGTCGCATCAGATACTCTCGTTGTATTTTTCTGTCCGCAACAAGCAAATAACACAAAAGCCAAAACTAAATAGTACATTTTATACATGGAATAGTGAATAGAGAGAAAGGATGGGGGAAACTGGTGAAATGGACGACAAGTTATAATTGAGGTTGAAATAAATCATATAAATCAAATAAATCTTTGTTCAGACGGTCATTAATTTTAAGAGGTTTCCTCCCCATATTTTTGCAATGCTTTCGTCGTCGAAGCCTTCGGCAATCAGACGGATAGTTATCTGCATCAATTCGTTAGCTGCGCGGCAACCAATCAACTCACCATCGCCGTCAAAATCAGAACCAATACCGACATGGTCTATCCCTGCAATATCAATGATATGAAGCAAATGCCGGATAGCGTCGCTCAGGGAAGCCTTCTCGGCTGCTTCATTGATAAAGGGTTTATACAAACACACTTGAACAACGCCTCCTTTAGCTGCTAATGCCCTGATATGGTCGTCGTCTAAGTTGCGATGATGATTACACAAGGCGCGTGAAGACGAATGGGAGGCAAAAACAGGTTTCTTGCTGTATTTCAATACATCGTAGAACGTACTTTCGGCTGCATGTGACACGTCAATCAGCATGTTTAGCCGGTTCATCTCTGCAACAACCTCCACACCGAATGGACTTAACCCGCCCCACTCCGGCTTGTCGGCTACCGAATCACAGATGTCATTATTGCCATTGTGGCAAAGCGTCATGTAAGAAACACCATATTCTTTGAAAGTCTTTAAGTTACTCAAGATTTTGCCGATAGCATAGCCATTTTCTATTGCCAGGAAAACGGCTTTCTTCCCTGCTTGTTTTAGTTGCCAAAGATCGTTTGGTGTCTTGGCAATCCCCATATATTTTGCATATTTTTCTGCTTGCGTTTTTACTGCAATCAGTCGTTCTGCAGTATATAACGATGCCCGCAGTGAGGCAAGCTCATCCCGTGCTCCTTGCGGAATATACACAGCCATAAAAACGGCATCGAGTAAACCTTCCCGCATGAGTGGTAGATTGACTTTTCCTCCTCCTTTCTGTCCCAAGTCGAAGGAAGGCGCTATCGTAGGCGTATCGGTATGACTATCAACAGTTATGATACGTTGATGCAGTTTTTTTGCTTTTGCAAAGATAGAGGATTGTCGAACATGATAACGAAATAAATTGAGCATCATTTCATTACCTGCTACCGCCATCGGTTCGGGGTGCCACTGTACACTAAAAATAGAATATTCAGGATGTTCCATCGCTTCAACAATGCCGTCTGGCGAAAAGGCCGTAGCGACAAACTCCGGAGCTAAGTCTTTGACAGCTTGGTGATGAAACGAATTAACAGGGATAGTGTTCAGTGGACAGTTTTCATTCCCCCTTTGAAGGGGTTCGGGGGATGTCGGTGATGATGAGGTTAGGGGAAAGGCCTCAGTTTTCTGTGGGCAAAAAATGATGCTGAAAGCCGCCCGTAATCGCGAAGAGACATCTAACAATGTAACAGGATGCGTAGCAACATCGCGTGCTTCTTTTTGGCTATGTTTTAAAACTTTTTGGGGATATTGAGAAAAAACATCCTGATAAATCGTTCCGCCAAATGCTACATTGATAACTTGATGTCCTCGGCAGATGCCAAAGATAGGTAACTGCCGGTCAAAAGCCAGTTTTAGTACGGAAAAATCATATTCATCCCGATAAATATCCGTATTACCTAATTCGGGAATCGGTTCTTCATTGAAACAGGCAGGATTAATATCCCCTCCTCCGGAAAGGATGAACCCATCTAATCGATCAATTATGCTCGTGAGCGCTGATATATCCGTTGTCACCGGAATGAGTACGGGAGCGCCGCCGGCCATCACTACCGACTGAAAATAAGGATCTGCTATACAAGACAGACCTTCTTTCCGGTTGGCAGAAATCCCAATAACCGGACGCCCATCTTGGGAATCAGATGTATGATCATTAATCTCTTCATGTAAATCTGCCAGCATGATATTAAAATTATTCATCCTACTGAAATTCATTTGGATACAGCTCAATTAACATCGAATGTAAATAATGAATTTTTCCCTGTTTCTTTTGAAATATTACAGCCAAAGCATGGCCAACCGGTTTAGCTGGGTCATAAATAACTGAAAGGCTCTTTTGCAAGTTTTTTGGAAGCCTGTTAAACTGAAAATCGGTTCTTTCTGCAATGGGACTGTTCATAAAGCAAAGATGTTTTTCAGCTAATTTATGCGTCTATCTTAGCGTAGGTTGCATTTTCTTCGATAAACTCGCGGCGTGGGGCTACCTCTTCGCCCATCAGCATGGCGAAGGTCGAATCGGCTTCTACGGCATTGTCTATCGTTATCTGTTTGAGCGTGCGGTTTTCTGGGTTCATCGTCGTGTCCCACAGTTGGTGGTCGTTCATTTCGCCGAGACCTTTGTATCGTTGGGTGTGTACCTGCGCTTCGTTACCGCCGGCGTATTTGTCAATAAACCGTTGTCGTTGCTGGTCGTTCCAGCAATACTCTTCTACCTTCCCTTTTTTGCACAAATAAAGCGGAGGGGTAGCCAGGTATACATAGCCCTTGTCGATCAGTCCGCGCATGCGCCGAAAGAAAAAAGTAAGTATCAGCGTTGCGATATGGCTGCCGTCGATGTCGGCATCGGTCATGATGATTACTTTGTGGTAGCGTAGTTTTGCCATGTTTAGCTCCTTCGGGTCATCTTCCGTCCCAATGGTTACCCCCATAGCGCGGTAGATGTTTTGTATCTCTTCGCTATCGAACACTTTATGCTCCATGGCTTTTTCGACGTTCAGGATTTTGCCGCGTAATGGCAGAATAGCCTGAAAATTACGGTCGCGTCCCTGTTTGGCTGTGCCGCCAGCCGAATCGCCCTCTACGAGGAACAGCTCGCATTCGGCAGCGTCTTTCGATGAGCAGTCGGCTAATTTTCCGGGTAATCCGCCGCCTGTCAGTGGCGATTTACGCTGTACTAACTCGCGCGCCTTGCGGGCAGCCTGCCGGGCCGTTGCCGCCAATATCACTTTATCGACGATTGTCTTGGCTTCTTTCGGATGCTCCTCTAAAAAATAGCCCAGCGCCTCGCCCACGGCGACGTCCACAGCGCCCATCACCTCGGTATTGCCTAACTTCGTTTTGGTCTGACCCTCAAACTGTGGCTCCGCTACCTTGATAGAAATAACAGCCGTCAGCCCTTCCCGAAAATCATCGCCTTGTATCTCGACTTTCGCTTTCTCTAACAGTTTGGAATCTTCGGCATACTTTTTCAATGTCCGCGTCAGACCGCGACGGAAACCCGCCATGTGCGTACCGCCTTCAATCGTATTAATATCGTTCACATAGGAGAAGACGCTTTCGTTATAGGAGGTATTGTACGACATGGCCACCTCGACGGGGATACCCTGCTTTTCTGTATTAATATGTATTACATCATTAATAAGAGGCTCTTTGGCCCGGTCGATGTAACGAACAAATTCTTTCAGCCCATGGTTGGAATGAAAAGTCTCCGTCTTATAAGCGCCACTATCCTGTTTGACGCGCCTGTCAACCAATCTCAGAAAGATGCCCGCGTTGAGAAAGGCGAGTTCGCGCAAGCGGTTGGCTAATATCTCATATTTGTACTCGCTAACAGTAAAAATAGTATTGTCGGGGATAAACGTAATGATAGTCCCGGTCTTGTCGCTTTCTCCCATCACTTGAATATCGGCAAGAGGTTTCCCATACGCAAACTCCTGCCTGTAAATCTGTCCGTTACGGTGAATTTCGGCTTTCAGATAAGATGAAAGCGCGTTCACGCAGGAAACGCCTACGCCGTGTAATCCCCCTGAAACTTTGTATGTCCCCTTGTCAAACTTGCCGCCGGCATGAAGAACCGTCAATACGACCTCTAACGCCGACCTTCCTTCTTTTTCGTGAAAATCAACCGGGATACCACGTCCATCGTCTTCTACACAGATAGAATTATCCTCATTAATAACGACTTCAATGTTCTTACAATAGCCCGCTAAGGCCTCGTCAATCGAGTTATCGATGACCTCATACGCCAAATGATGAAGCCCTTTTTCGCTCGTATCGCCGATATACATGGCCGGACGCTTTCTCACAGCCTCTAAACCTTCAAGAACTTGAATATTCTTCGATGAGTACTCATCGCTTGCAATTTTTAATTCTTCCTCACTCATACACAATGATATAATTATTTCAATTAGTTAAAAAAACAAACAAAGGTACTGCTTTTTCCCGAATAAAAAAAAGATACCTGTAAAAAAAGTATTTTTTTAAAAAACTTGCCTCGTATAAGAAAAAAATTTCTATCTTTGCGCCCTTTTTAAAAAACATGAAAAGAGCTATTTCTTTGTCATTTTATATATGATTATAACAGACAAACAGCGGGAACGCCAGATTTATAAGGTTACGATAGCTGGTAGTATTGTCAGTTTTTTGTTGATATTGGTAAAGTTTCCGGCAGGTATCCTTGGACAAAGCGCGGCGATGATTGCCGATGCTGTCCACTCATTGTCCGATTTTATGACGGATATTGTCGTGATAGTTTTTGTCAAGACATCCCAAAAACCAAAAGACAAAGAACATGCTTACGGGCATGGGAAATTTGAAACGCTTGCTACATTAATTATTGGCATTGTCTTGCTGGGGGTAGGATTGGGTATAACTTGGAGTGGAGCCAACAGTATTTACGGCGTTATTCAGGGTGAGTTGCATCCCAGTCCCGGCATTATTGCGTTTTTAGCAGCGCTGGCGACTATAGCTTCAAAGGAGATTCTCTACTGGTACACGATTGCCCAAGGGAAAAAACTGAACTCTCCCGCATTGATAGCCAACGCATGGCATCACCGGAGCGATGCTTTCTCATCCATAGGGACAGCCATTGGTATTGGCGGCGCTATCTTCTTAGGTGACAAATGGACGATACTCGACCCGCTGGCGGCTTTGATAGTCAGTTTTTTTATTGTTAAAATGGCTATCAAGTTAATCAAACCGTGCTTAGATGAGTTGCTGGAACGCTCTCTCCCTGAAGCTATCAAACAGGAAATTGAAAAGATTGTCAATCATTATGAAGGCGTTTATCAACTTCATAATTTGTGTACGCGGAAAATTGGCTACTATTATGCGATTGAATTTCATATCCGGATGGATGGTAGTAAGTCGTTGATGGAAGTGCATTCACTTATTACTGAAATAGAGGTTAAACTAAAAGAACAATATGGTAGCAAGACGCATGTTATCATACATGTTGAGCCGTTGAAGTAAATAATTGATTATTACGGTGTTTTGGGAGCGCTTTGCAGTATCAAAATAGAAAGAAGAGCGGTTCATGGATAAGTAGCCCGTAGGGGAATCGAACCCCTCTTTTGAGAATGAGAATCTCACGTCCTAACCGATAGACGAACAGGCCTTGAATAGCAAAGAAAAGCTGGAGTTTGACAGTCCAGCTTATGACCTGATAAAACGAATGAACCTTTGTTTATGCACTCAAAACGTTCACGCGCTTAGCGATCTTCGACTTCAGATTGTTCGCTTTGTTCTTATGAATGATATTCCGTTTAGCCAGCTTGTCAAGCATGGAACTTACTTTCGGGAAAAGAGCTTTTACTTCTTCCTTGTCGTCCGATAAACGTAACTTCTTCAAAGCATTACGCATCGTCTTTGCTGCATACCGATTACGTAACGTGCGGGTCTTAATCTGACGGATTCTTTTTTCCGATGATTTGTGATTTGCCATTTTTTATTTCTTTTTAGTAGGTTTGGCGAAGGCCGATTTTCAATTCAAGAAATTTCCTTAATCCAACGCCTAACACCTAATTTTTAATTTTTTAATTCTTAATTCGTAATTGAATGGTAGCCCGTAGGGGAATCGAACCCCTCTTTCAAGAATGAAAATCTTGCGTCCTAACCGATAGACGAACAGGCCATTTTTTTACGCTAACAAGCACATTTACAGCACTTTTACTACATCACCATGTAGTTTTGCGACTGCAAAGATACGGCTTTTTCCGTTTATACAAAATATTTTGTTTATTTTTGTCGGAAAATTTTTCGCAAATGTTGTATAAAACGAGAGGAATCGTGCTTCATAGTCTTCCGTATAATGATAAGTATATGATAATTACGATATATACGGAAGAATTCGGACGGACTGCTTACTTAGTAGCAAGCGCTCGTGGTAAAAAAACGAATGTATCGCGTTTAGTTTTGCAGCCGCTTGCGGTATTAGATTTGGAGGTAGAGCATCAGAACAGCCGCGATATTCAGCGCATCAAAGAAGCCAAGCCGTGCCAACTGCTTACTCAATTACGCTATCACCCTGTTAAAAACGCTATCACGCTTTTCCTTTCGGAAGTTCTCTTTCGAATTATACAGGAGAGAGAAGCCAATCGCCCTTTATTTGATTTTCTGTTTCGTTCTATCAGTTGGTTAGAAATAGCCGACGCGGGTGTTGCCAATTTTCATCTGACATTTTTACTTCAATTAGCAACCTATCTTGGCATCCGTCCTAGTAACAAATCGTTCTTAGAAAACAGTTATTTCGACCTTCAGAACGGAGTTTTCACGAAAACAGTCCCTACGCATACGAACTTTTTAAGCAAGCATGACAGCATCGTCTTTGAGCGCCTGATGCGTATGAGCTACGAAAACATGTCGCTCTACGCTTTCACCCGACAAGAGCGCACTAACATCATCCGCCATATCCTCGATTATTACCGTTTACACCTGCCCGACTTCCCTGAAATCAAATCCCTGCCCATCATGCAAAGCCTGTTTGATTGAAATCCTTCATCCTGATTTCGGTCATTGGTTTGGAGAAGGAGGCTTTGCACAGTAAAACTAATGTAATGAGTGTAAAAAAAGCAATACGATTCATGAGTTAAGAAAGTCCTTTTAATTTATACACTAATAAATAATCCTCTGGTTCTCCTTCATCGCCAGGACCATAAAGCGTAAACGTTTCTTCATCTACAGCAAAGTAAACCGGACGTAATCCATCAAACCGGTATCTTATGACCGGATTTCCATCTAAATCAAATACTTCAAGAAAAGTCCCGTAAAAATTATGATCGTAATGTTCATTCCAAGATTTTCCCAAAAACGATGCGTAAAAATATTTTTTTCCTAAATAACTGCTCACATAACTTATCTTATCCTCACCTGGTTTAGAATTCGCCAAGTTGGATGGATATTTATACCTGAATTTTACTCGTTTGATAAGATTAAATTCGATATCCATAAAGTCAATCTGCTTCTTATATCCATAGCATAATACTACACGGTTTTCATTGGCGTACACATCAGCTTTATCAGGATCGATCATATAATCTACAATTGCAGGATTTCTGTAATTTAAATTTTTTTTTGGTAACTCGTCCGTCAAGTTGAATAAATACTCATTGGGAGGAATGACGCGTGAAACCAAATCTAACACTACTTGACTGTCTTTTCCGCCCGAAAAAGAAGCAATAAACATCTCAATTTTCGTGTTGAAGCATCCTCGTCATTGCGGAAATGATTCGCAATCACCTGATAGCGAGGAGGTATTCTGTTTAATCTTGAAATTCTCTGCGAAGTTCTATGTACTCTGTGTCTCTGTGTTGAAGGAACGGTTTTTTTTCAACAACTCTGCATAGCTCATCTTCTCCAAAGACGATTTGGAAGTTCTCGTCTTGGCATAACTGATGCCTTCTTTGACCCAACTGATTGTGAAATAACCCTGTTTGCAAAAACTGTTTACTTTACACTGAACGATAGCGCCATCGTATAAATGGGGCTTGATTTTTTCAAGTTCGGATTTTGTGCCTTCTAATACAGCCCAATACTTGTTGTCGACGAAAAAGACAGGTTCGCTGCAGTCGTTGAAATAAACAAAGACAAAGACGATTTTTCGCAAATAGTCTACCACTACCGAGTTCCAATTGATGCCGCTCCATTTTCTGTCTTTCGGTCTCCATTTAAGGACAAAGAGGTCGGTGTTCCTGTCGAACCCCAACACCTCACAATCGATGACTTTCGCTGTTAGCCAATAGTCTATCGCTTGATGCAGCAAATCAATATTGGCGCCATAATCATATTTTTTGATGGGCAATATCGCTTTCCAAGTGTTTTCTATCAAGAAATCCAGCCCGGTTTGTGGATTGAGGGTGACATTCACTTTGACAATTTTGCCGATAAGATCGGTACTGTCATTCGGTTGTGTGATTACTTTCTTCACGATGTCACTATTCATCAACAGTTTGACTGTAAATGTATTATCAACGAAATCCAACACTTCGCAATTGAGGATATCGCCATCTGTCAAACAATCCATTACTTTTTGTACCTGTTCCAAATCTTCGCCGTAAATAGAAGCGGTGATAGGCATATTGGCAATTTGTGTTTTATTAACCAAGAATGACAGTGCGTCGTCATCTCGACAAACGTTTACCTTGACCGTTTTATCGGTGTAATCAGGAGAATTGCTTTTAAGTATATATTTTAATGTAAAAATATCGGTGAAGATATCCACAAATTTCACATGACAGTCCATGATGTTGCCGATGGAGCAATTGTCGATAGCCTTTTTGACGGTCATCAGGTCTTTTTTATAAATAGATTCTTGAAGGGGCATGATACCTTCATATTTGTCTTCCACTAAGAAGTGGGCACTGTTGTTTTCTTTTTTTAGCAGTTGGGCTTTGACCGTTTTTCCGTAATAGGCTTTCAGTGTTTGTATTTGTAGCTCTGTCTCGCCAAGGGCATCGTTATTGGCGTTCATTTTGACGATTATCGTATTGTTCTTTATTTCTATCACATCGCAATTGACGACAGCGCCATTCGGCAGTCGGTAGATTGTTTTTTTGACCAAAAGCAGTTCCTGTTTGTAAATCGTAGTCCAAAAAGGCATTTTAGCCATATACAGCTCATCTACTCTGAAATCAAGCTCCCCCTGCTCGTTTTTGTAAACCTTAGCCTGAATGGTTTTACCGGCATACTTTTCATATAAATCAACATGTCTTACATCTTTGAAAGATAAGCCTTTCTCGTTTTTTTCTATAATAGTCACTGTAAGTAGGTGACCCATTTCACATTTTTGAAACGAATCTGGGTCGGGAAATTTTGACTGATGAACAAAGCCGACGAATGAGCCGCATTTCCATTGAAAATGATGTCCAATGTCTACAAAGACGCCATACTCGACTTTCTGTATCACAATACCTGTGTAGGCTTCTTCCTTTTTTAGCGTTACTGCGTTTAAAAATACTGAATCTGCTTTTACAAAAACACGTTTTGTTTTGCCATCCTCGCTTTTCCCAGTCTTATAAACATACCCGTAGAACCTGCAAGCCTTTAGCGAAGACATGATGGCTTCCCAGTTTTCCATTTTTTCGTATTGCCATGGCATGTGTTTGATAGGTACATAGCCATAAAGCCCTTGCGTCTTAACTAAAAACCCGATGCTTTTGATTTCGAGTATTTCAAACGAAACGATATGTTTCAACTTTTTGATATACTCAATATTATCAAACAGCCCTTCAAGCCATTCTTTATTTTCCTTTTTCTTCTTGAACAAATTTAATAGAAACTTCCACATTGTATATTATCTAATCCTTTTCTTAAACGCTTTTCTTGTAGCTTATTACTGCCCAACAGTTGAAAAAGAGTGCAAAACCCAGAAGAGCAAAGAGTTGTGGGAGCATGTTAGTGATGTCGCTGCCTTTGAGGTAAACCATTCGCATCACCTGCATCAGGTATTTCAGTGGGTTAAATATCGTGATTTTTTGCGCCCAATCGGGCATGCTGGCTACTGGTGTGAACAAGCCACTCATCAATACAAAAATCATGACGAAGAAAAACATGACAAACATAGCCTGTTGCAACGTGTTCGAGTAATTGGAAATCACTAACCCGAAGCCCGAAATTGTAAAAATATAGATGCCTGCAAAGAAATAAATTGTAAGCAGACTGCCTGCCGGAACAAGTCCATAAATCAACGCCGCCAATCCCATACAAAGACTTAACAGGAAGAATCCGATAATCCAGTAAGTCAGAAGTTTAGAAAATATAAAAACAATTCTCTTGACGGGTGTGACATTGATTTGCTCAATCGTTCCCGCTTCTTTTTCGCCGACGATATTCAATGCGGGCAAGATACCTGCAATCAGCGTCAATAACATCACCATCAAGGCAGGGAGCATATATATCTTATAGTCCAAATGGGGGTTAAACCTGAATAGTAATTGAGAATTGAGAATTGAGAGTTGAGAATTATTATTCAGTTGTCTGTTTTCCTTAGTCAGTTCTTTGGTGTAGTCGGTAAGGATAGAGGTTAGGTAAGACGAACCTAAACCGCCTTTCATGCTGTTGACCGAATTGGCGGAAATCAAAACACGACCGACTTTTTCGCGGACTAAATTGTTCTCAAACTCAGGTTCAATCTCTAAGATGATATCGGCATCACCCGATTCGATGCTGCGTTTCGCTTGTGGATAGGATGATGAAAAATCCGTCATGTTGAAGTAACCCGATGCGGTTATCTTGTTGACCAACCGCTCGGAAAAGACGCTATGGTCGTTATCTACTATGCTTAGGTTGACGTTTTTTATCGACTGGTTGGCTGCCCAGGGTAAGACCAGCATCACCATCAGCGGCATCCCTATTAACATTTTCGGCACAAACGAGTTCCGCCGTATCTGTTTAAACTCTTTCTCTATTAAAAATCGTAACATAATTAATAATTAGTTAAGTCTTGTTTTGAATTTTTTCAAGCTGGCTACTATCAGAAAAAGCGTCATGCCTGAGAGTATCAGAAATTCTTTGGCGACAAACTGCACCTCAACGCCTTGAATCATCAGTTTTCTTACGGCGTTGATATACCAGCGGGCAGGGATAATGGCAGAAATCCATTGCAATATCCGGTGCATACTGTCTATCGGAAATATCATTCCCGACAGAAGAATAATGGGTAACATCATCACCATGCCCGAAGCAAGCATGGCAGCCAACTGGCTTTCGACAATGGTTGAAATCAGCAAACCAATCGACAATGCCAAAAAAATGAACAAAAATGATAACAATATCAGCCAGATCAGATTGCCTGCAACCGGCACATCCAGGACAAAGACCGACAGCAGTAAAATAGAGGCCAGGTTGATGATGGACAGTGTAAAATAGGGTACTGCTTTAGCCAGAATGATATAAATAGGCTTGACAGGCGAAGAAAGCAATACTTCCATCGTTCCCATTTCTTTTTCCCGAACGATAGCTATGGACGTCATCATGGCGCATATCAGTATGAGTACCATGCCCATCACGCCCGGCACAAAACTATAGGCACTTTTCAGTTGGGGGTTATACAGCATTTTTATCTCCGGCACAATCAAGAAAGCTCCCTGATTTTGTTGCATTAATTCATGCTGAAACGAAGACAATATCCCCATGGCATAGTTGGTCAGCGTCGAGGCCTGGTTAGGCTCTGTGCCATCTGCTATCAATTGGATAGCCGCATCGCCGGTATGGAGTAGATTGTCGGCAAACGCTTCGCTGAAAACCAATACTAACCCGATTTTACCATCCTTAAAGACATCGTTTATAGACTCGAAATCGGTCAATTCTTCTGCAATGGTAAAGTAATCGCTTGCCTCTATTCTTTCCTTGATACGCTGTGTAATCGCATCTTTTGAGGGATCAAAGACGGCAACCTGCGTGTTTTTTATTTCGGTTGTGATAGCAAATCCAAACAGGATAATCTGCACGACAGGTATCCCAAGCAAAATAAGCATCGTTCGTTTATCACGAAAGATGTGGAGAAACTCCTTTTTAATAAATGAATAAAATTGTTTCATATATTGTAGTTTTCAGTTGTCGGTTTTCAGTTGTCAGTATTTGTGTTAATCACTAATCACTAATTATCCATTCGTGTTGCTTTTCGCGCTAATTGATAAAATACCTCATCCATGTTGTTGGCGTTGAAGCGACTACGAAGATTTTTAGGGGAATCGAGCGCGTCAATTCGTCCGTCTACCATGATAGATACACGGTTGCAATACTCGGCTTCGTCCATGTAATGGGTGGTCACAAAAACCGTAATACCTTGCCTTGACGCCTGATAAATCATCTCCCAGAACTGGCGACGGGCAACGGGGTCAACGCCACCTGTCGGCTCATCTAAGAAAACGATTTTAGGCTCGTGAAAAATCGCTACCGAGAAAGCCAATTTTTGTTTCCATCCGAGTGGAAGGTCTTTGACCATTGTTTCTTTTTCGCTCTCAAAGTTCAAGGAATGAAGCAACTCGTCTGTTTTCCGCTTGATATCCTTCTCTTTCATTCCGTAGATACCTGCGTACAAACGGATGTTTTCCCATACTTTGAGGTCTTCATAAAGCGAAAATTTTTGACTCATATAGCCGATATGCTTCTTGACGTCTTCCGGTTGGCGTTCAATATCGAAGCCGGCAACTGTCCCTGCGCCCGAAGTGGGTTTGCTCAACCCGCATAACATCCTCATTGCAGTAGTCTTGCCGGCGCCATTAGCGCCCAGAAATCCGAAAATCTCTCCCTGTTCGACCTCAAAGGAGATGTTATCAACGGCCGTAAATGAGCCGAATTTTTTTGTCAAATTAACGGTTTGAATCACTTTTTCCATGCTTCTATCTTTTTAGCAGTTCGATAAAACAATCCTCAATGCTGGGGGTAATCTCTTTTAACTCCCCCTTTGAAGGGGGCAGGGGGATGTTCAGAGATTCCCCCTTTGAAGCCGTGTCTGCCGACAGGCAGGGGGGCAGGGGGATGTTCTCATCTTGAAAGGTAACATGCAGCGTATCCCCGAAAATATAAACAGAATGGACTGCGGTGTCTTCGCGTAGTTGTTTGAGCAACTGATAGTTGTCATCCGAAATCACTTGATAGAGTTTTCGTGGAAAGGTTTCTGTTATCAACCGAGGCGTATCTATCTTCAGTATCTCACCCTGTTGCATCAAGGCGACACGGTCGCAAAGGGAGGCCTCATCCATGTAAGGTGTTGATACAAGTATCGTTATACCTTGCTCCTTCAGTTTTTTCAACATGCCCCAAAACTCCTTCCGCGAGACTGGGTCAACGCCTGTGGTCGGCTCATCTAAAAGCAGGACGGAGGGTTTGTGAATCAACGCACACGATAGAGCGAGTTTTTGTTTCATGCCCCCCGACAGTTTGCCTGCTTTCCGCTTTTTGAACGGCTCGATTTGTTTATAGATATCTTCTATCAGGAAGTAGTTTTCCTTGATAGTTGTACCGTAAACCGTAGCGAAAAAGGTCAGGTTCTCTTCAACTGTCAGGTCTTGGTACAGCGAAAACCTGCCGGGCATGTATCCGATTCGGCCTCGGATTGCCTTGTAATCCTTGACTACATCCAACCCATCGACCGTCGCTGTCCCCGAATCGGCCAGTATCAGCGTAGTAAGGATACGAAAAAGACTCGTTTTCCCCGCCCCATCCGGCCCTATCAAGCCGAAAAGCTCACCCTGTTTTACCTCGAAACTGATGTTTCTCAAGGCCTCCGTTGTCCCGTATCGCTTACATACGTCATAAATAGTTATCGCTTTCATAATCAAAATGAATATCTTTGTCATTGTTTCACTATTTTACTATTTCCAGCAAACCTACCTTCACTTTCAAATAGCGAAATTTCGTCAACTAAAAAATTATTCCTAATGTTTTGGGCTGGTCATAATTTCATTTTCAATTCTTTACATCCCCCTGCTCCGTTCAAAGGGGAAATTTATTCTCAATTCTCCGTACATGCCTTTTTTGATGTAGCCGTCGTTGTGGACGGCTATCTTGATGGCATATACTAAGTTGGCGCGCTCGTCGCGGGTCTGGATGGTTTTTGGGGTGAACTCAGCCTTGTCAGAAATCCATGAGACGGTTCCCTGGTATTCATTACGGTCGGATTCGCCCCTGTCGGCAAAGACGGCTACCTGCTGGCCGAGTTTTATTTGGGTGAGTTGGCCTGCCGTAATATAGGCACGCAGGTACATCCTGTTCAGATCGGCTACCTTGAAAAGTGCTCTGCCATACGCCGCTAACTCGCCTGTCTGTGCATATTTATTGAGCACATAGCCTTTCACTGGGCTTTTGATGATAGCGTTTTTGATTTGGTCGTCTATCTGAGCTATCTGGATGATGACCGATTCCTGTTCGTTGGTCAGGCTGTTGTTGGCATTGTTTAACGTTTCGGTCTGGGCGATTAATTGCTTTTCGAGCGTGGCAAGGGCCGAGACGATGTCGTCCAACTGCTTTTGGGTGGCGGCGTTCTGACTGACAAGCGTCTCAAACCGTCTCTGCTCGGTTTTTTGTTTGGTTATCTGCTCTTGCAGGGAGGCTATTTGTCGCGAGACCGTCACCTTGCGGCTGTTCATGGCGCGGATGCCGGCCTGTAACTGCTCTTTTTTCAGGTATAACTGCATAGTGTCGATCACGCCGAGTGGGGTTTCTGCTTCTACCTCCTGACCTTCTTCGATTAAAAATTGCAGTATTTCACCGTTTCCTTTGGCCGAAACAATGACTTCGGTCGTCTCAAAAACGCCGGAAGCATCATAAGCGCTCTTTTTATTTGTACATGTAGAGAGCGATAGAACTGTTAGACAGATTGTTAAATAATTTATAGTTTTCATATTATTTTATAGTTTTCAGTAGTCAGTAATCTGTATTAATTCTCAATTATTAATTATTAATTGTTTATGAGGTATTTCAGGGTATAGATGGCTTGCATCATTTCTATTTCGTGGACGATTTTGTCCTGTCGGGATATCTGTTCGTTGGTGATGTCGCGCATCAGGTCGATGGCAGTGAGTGTTCCGTTTTGCACTTTCGATTCAGAGGAGCGTTTGACGGAATTTCTCAACGAGATGATCTCATCGTCAGTCTGAAGGAGTTCGCGGTACTTGTTGATTTCAATTTCTTTGCCTGTCTGGTTGAGTTTCGTATTGAAAAGGAAGGTCTCTAATTGCACCTGAATAGCGTTTTGATTCGATTCGAGCAGGCTGAGCCGGTTTTTGCGCGTGTAGAAGTTACCGAAGTTCCAACTCATACGAATGCCTCCTATATAGTAGGGCGCAAATTCATTTTTTAGCATGTTGAGACCCGGTTTGCCGTAGCCGCTTGTCAGGAATATTCCTACCTTGGGCATCAGGTCGGCTTCGATTTCCTTTTTTGCAATATCCAAACTCAAACGTTGGGCGTCGAACATAGCCAATTCGGGGCGTTGTATCGCTCTTGAAGCCGAAGGCGTAACAGCGGGTTGTATCAGTTTAGTTTCGCTGTTTATTTTTTCACCGATAAAAGCCGATAACATTTCTAAAAAAGAGGCTCTGTTGGATTGGATTTGTGTAAGTCCCTGTTTTACTTTCAGTTGTTCCACCCTTACGGCGTCCAAGTCGGCTTGGTTGGCTAATCCGCCCTTCATTAACGATGCAATTTGGGTAAAGGTACGTTGCAGTTCGTCGCTGAAAAGTCGGTTTTGTTCCGCCATTGCATCGCACAGTAGGATGCCGAAAAACAGTTGGTTAACCCTTTCTCTTACGGCATAAAGGCTCACTTCGAGGCTCATCTCTTCAGCTTCACTTTTGGCACGTATGCTGTTTTGTTTCGCGTTGATGACGCCCCCGTCCCAGATAAGCTGGTTCACTTCGAGCGTAGCGCCGTACTGGTCCTTAGTCAGTTCCGGAAATTCTATCGGAATGCCTAACTTGGAAGCGTCAATTGGGATTTTTGTTACATCCGATTGATAGGTTGCTTTTGCAGCCAACTGAATTTGAGGTAGATACGCCTTACTCAGTAGCGACAGGTTGTATTCCTTCGCTTGCTCTATCAATCCGTATTGCTTGATAAGCGGATAGTTAACCCTTGCTTTTTCATAACAGTCCTCGATCCGTAACTGCGCAAAACCCGAAAAGCAGGCAAATAGCAAGAAAACAATAATTATACATTTTTTCATATCTAACATAATAATAAATTTTCTAATAACTGAATTGAAAATCGGCCTTAGCCAAACCTACTTCAAGGCCGTAAAGCATTCATAATAAACTGTATATTACTTTCGCGCCGGTCGTTGAGTATCGCCTCCTTCACCGTCTTATCGAAAGGTAGAATAATCTCTTCGAGCAGAGGCAAAATAAGGAAGAAGGATATATTAATAGATAACGCATTTATTATCAGATTAATGAACTTAATAGGGCGGACGGTTCCTTTTTCAATTTCTTCGTTCAGCATACCTTCCAATTTGCTGAAGATAGGGATAACTTTCGGCTTAACGACGTCTAAGAGCAAATGAAGGTTTTTCTTGTTCGAGATGATTTCGTTGATCACAAAACGCGGTAGGCGGGGATTTAGAGAGACAAGTTCAAACTGACATTCTATAAAAAGACGAATAGTCTCCATAAACGACAGGTTTTGTTCGCTGATACCTTCAAACATAGACGAAAAAGTCATGATTTTTTGCCGAAAAATCATCTGAAACAGATTTTCTTTGGTCTGGAAATGATAATGCAACATCGAATGGCTCACGCCTGCCCTTTTAGCGATAGCCATCATCTTGGCGCTGCCAAATCCCTTGTCTAAAAACTCCGCTTCGGCAGCTTCCAATATCGCTTGTTTCGTATCTAATTCTTTGTTACACATAGCTTTTAATTAAAATAAACAGCATTGTTCGACAAGATTGTCGGCACAAAGGTGACAACTATTTTTCACCCCACCAAATTTTTTATGTTAAAAAATTTGTAATTACTCAGGTCGTTTTTTTATAGTCCGAAGGACTTGAACGTGAATAACCCCTTGCAAGCGGAGCGCAGCTCGGGGGAAGAATGCCAATCCCCTCGGTAACTGCGTAGTAGTTCAACCCACTACGGGGTTGTGGTGTGTGAGATACTTCGATACCCCGAGCTGCGCCAAAAGGCTTGCAAGGGGTTATCCATATTCGTCTCCTGCGGAGACATGAGTAGTTACAAAAATTTGCACATTTGCACGTTTTTTTTAAACTCATTGAACATCTGACTACCATTGATTGGCATACAGTTGCTGATTGAATAGTACCTGCGAATATATGGCTGAAGTTGCCTCGGTTTAAATTTGAAAAGTGAATAAATAAGCAGGTCAGTATGATTTATAAGCCATTGCTTGTTTAGTGTTTCGCATTTTATTGCGCAGGTCCGGGCGGAAAAGATAGCACAGGATATCGTTAAACGACACTTTGATATGTGGATTGGCTAAGGTCTGGGTATCGTTGACGGTGGTTTTTTTATGGAAAATTCTTTCCTCTGCTTTCATTTGTTTTATAAAATGTTCTGAAACAGTATGTGTAAATATCGAATCCTTGTTTTGTGTGGTTTCATTTCTTAACTTATTGCCTGATAGACCTGTTAGTGGTTCATTTTCCGGAATACGCCTTAGGGGTTGTCGTTCGGGTAATGGGCCTATCAGTGTCTTGTTACGGATGGCTTCGCGTGTCTCTTGGTTTAACTTTAGCTCATCTGCTTCTTGATATAACTGACTGTGCTTCAGCGAATCGGTTTGCTGAGCATAGCCTTTTAATACAGTGAAACAAAGAAACAAAAATACGAAATGCAGGTTCATTTTCTTAATTGTTAAATGTAGAGAAATAGCCCCCTATCCTCATTTTCTTCACTTCGTAAAGAGACAGATTATTTTTAAACATCAAGGAACGTTCTTCCACTTCGTGAACATTCCATAGTGTAAAAAAAATTTTTGTCACTTTCCGAAGGGAAGTAAAGAGACACATTTGTTCCGCAAGCGAACATTCCATTGAGTATTAATTATTGTGTCGTTTTACGAAGTGAAACAAACAGACACATTGTCTGATTATTAACACTAAGGAACGTTGATTAATTATTATAGGAACGTTCAAAGTGGGAGGTGGGGGATTAATTTGATTTTCAGTTCGCGCTCGTAGAGCGTGGGGTAGGTGCGGTAGGCGTTATAGATGCCGCGTGCGGTACATCCTACGCCCGATGTGTCATAGTCTAAGTTTAGCGTTATGCCGTCCATTTCCAGCAGTTGGTAGGTATATTGCGCTTTGGTCAGGTTTTCGGTGGAGTAGGGATAGGCATTGAAGTTAAACCATTGATCCATCGAAAATTCTAAGCCGACGCCCTTCCCGTTTGTCATCCGAAGCCAGCGGTTGTCAGTGCGCAAGCCATGATCCTGCGGTATCAGATAGGGTTCGTACATTTCCGTTACTGTAGTGGAGTAAACGCCTGTTTTATAGCCTGTTTTGCGGTCGGGGTAGTTCTCTTGCGGACCCCGTCCGTACCATTCTACCTTATCCAAGTTTTTACTGAGCGTCATTGTCAATCCTATTCTTGGCAGCCATAACGGCATTCTACCCTGCGGATTGATGGTATGATGAAGCGATATTTCACCGTCTCCCGTAATCGTGTAAGAATAAAGGTTTTCAAATCCGTTTACCGACCGGCCACGGATATATCGGTCTAAGTCTTCCGTACCGCTTTTGCCTGTCAGCGTGATATCCCGCACTTGAATATATACCTTATCTTCCAGTTTGAAAACGTTGATAGACATTGGATAAGTAGCTAATCGGTCAATGCCTAACGAATAATATTCAGTAGACAGGAACTGCCCGTACCCTTCGCGCCAATTGACAGAACGGGCATTCGACGAGTTCCAATTATCCAACTCATTAGCCAGCGGAGCGCGCCAGACGTTCAGTGACAGCGGCGATTTCAACAACTCCAGACCCTGACAGTCTATAGATGCCAAAGCGCCGGATTTGTTAAAAGTAAAGGTGAAATCAGCACCTTTTACTGTAATACCGTCTGGCATTTCGTTGAATGTCAATGTCCCGGATTTTTTTTGGGGCGTTTCTTTCTGTATATACCAGGGGAGTTCCAACTGGTCCCAGGCTACTTCATGCCCGGCAGACGCCCAAATCTCATCTTTTTTCAGTGTTGAACTGATAGTGACGCGGTACTCTTTGCCTGCAACAAGGGCTGGTTTGTGGTACGGGATTTGAATATGATTCTTCGATAATGGCGGAATCTGAAGCGTTAATTCGCCTTTTTCAATAACCTCACCGTCGGCTTCTAAGAACCATTGTGTCCGGTAGAAAGAGGCGTTTAGAAAGTGGTTTCTGTTCCACACTTCGACCCACCCTTTCTCCGCATCAATCAGCGTAACAGCTATCGGTTGTGTTGATTTTTTCATTTGCCACATCTCCGGCTGCACGCTTCGGTCGGGCCATATACTGCCATAAGTGCGCGCCCCTATCCCGTAACTGTAAAAAGACCCCTTGTCGGTATCTTGTTCAAAATCCAACCACAACACAGCCGATTTGGGTTGATACTGACCCGGAAATAGCGCACGGGTAAAAATCCCTACATTATCTAAGATGGCGTCACAAATATACACATTCGTTTCTTGACCGTGCCGCTCCGCATTGCGTCCGATATTCACAGGGAAAGGAAAATTAGTGATGCTCCCGCGTGCCGACATAGACCCGACTTCTTTTCCATCGATGTAAACCTTCATCGCACTTCCGTCGTAAACGCCGCTCAACTGATGCCAGTTATACTCCCAATTAGCCGGCAGCGGAACACGGAGGGTATTCCTCCGGTTGGTATAAGTATAAAATTCTAACGAATCTTTGCCTGTCTGCTGCAATCCAAACTGGTTACTCCCTTTCGTCAGGAAACTGCCCGAACTGCTAACCAATTTACGGGGAAACACTTCGCAAGTCAATGTCAGTTGGTCGGTGGCGATTTCTATTTCTGACTGCCGATAGACTTCCACCCACTGGTCGTGTCCGTTCAGGTCTAACGCTTTTCCGTGTACGCCCTTCACCAACTTGGCGTTGCCCATCAGATGCGCTGGTGTGGCTGAGGGCGACTTATCTTCTATCACCCGTATTCGCTCGGTGATGCCCGTGCTGACAAAGTCCCAGATAGCGCCCCCTATCAGGCGCGGATGCGAATAGATGACCCGCCAGAAGTCGTCCAAGCTGCCTCCGCCGTTACCAGCAACCGAAATATATTCGTCCATAAACGAAGGACGCCGGTCGGCGCTGTCGGGAATAATGCCGGTGACCATCTCCAATTCGATAGGCGTGGGGTAGCGAGGTCCGATGATGTCCTCGGCCGGATGCTGATAGGCATTGCCACCATACATCCAATAACGGGACGGGTCATATTTGCGTCCTTCTTCTATCGTTTCCTTGATATTAAAACCCTCGCCCGATTCATTGCCGGCGCTCCAGAACAGAACGCACGGATGGTTGCGGTCGCGCAAAACCATCTGCCGGACGCGCTCGCGGTACATTTCGGTATACTCGCTTCGGTTGGAGATATATTCCGTTGCGTGCGCTTCTGTTCCGGCTTCGTCGATGATATACAGGCCATATTCGTTAGCCAGCTCCAAATAGCGATTGACAGGCGGATAATGCGAAGTTCGTACCGCATTGAAATTGAAGCGTTTTAATATCTCGAAATCCTTTCGGATAGTCGCTTCGTCCATTGTGTGTCCCATTTCGGGATGCTGTTGATGTGAGTTTTGCGCGCTTAATTTCAAAGGAACCCCATTCAAATAAAAAACCTCTCCCCGTATCTCCGTCTTTTTGAACCCTATCTTAGTAACAACGGCATCCTGCCGTTGCCCCTTTGACGCTACCAATTCCATCTCTAAAATATACAAATCCGGCGTTTCTGAAGTCCATTTCTTCGGATTTTTTACCGCTTGTTTCATCCGCAAAGATTTCTTCCCCACCTGCTCCATTGTAAACATTTCGCTGGATAGTTCCGTTACCATCTTTTTGTCAACATCTAACAGCTTCGCCTTCACTTGATAAGTAGCCGAAGGCTCATTTGTATATTTCTTGACATCAACCGTAATGTCAAGCATTGCATCCGTATAGTTGGCATCGAAATCCGTCACCACATACCAGTCGAATAATCTCACAGAGGGCGTCGCATAGACCCATACATCATCAAATATCCCGGCAAAGCGCCAATAATCCTGTCCTTCTAAATAATACCCGTCTGAGTATTTCACGACATGGATAGCGATGGTGTTTGTACCTGGTTTCAAGTACTTTGTGATGTTATATTCGGCAGGCTCTTGAGCCCCTTCGTTATACCCCACTTCCTCGCCGTTTATCCACACAAACGAAGCCGAAGCCACTTTCTCCAAACGTAGAAAGACCTGCTGACCTTTCCATGCGGCAGGGATTTGAAACGTCCGCCGATAGGCGCCTGTCGGATTATATTCGCGCGGCACAAAAGGGGGGTTGGCTTTGAAGGGTGATGTGACGTTTCGGAACAGTCGGTCGCCAAAACCTTTCATCTCCCAGTTGGAAGGCACTTGTATGATGTCCCATCGGCGGTCATTAAAGTTCGTTTCATAGAACTTGGAAGGTATATTTTCAGGCACATCGCTAAAGAAAAACTTCCAATCCCCATTCAACGAAATACTTTTTTGTGGGATAAAATAGGCTCTTCCTTCCTCCTGATTCAACTCAAAAACGGCGGGGTTCTCGATGAAATCATAGATACTTTCCAAATAATTAACTCTTTGTTGCGCCAGCAAACTGCCGGAGATTAGACAAGCTAATAAAAAGACAATCTTGTTCATATATTTTGTATTTTTTTTAGTTTTTTTCAGCCCACCATCCACCATCCCGTTAGGGACTTAATGATGGTAGAAAACAGACATTGCAATTTTTTTTTCTCTTTCATATCTGTTTTAAAAACTGCAAAAATACAGAAAATAATTGAGAAGTGGAGAATTAAAGAAAACTTTTTCTTTTTAAGTCAAAAGCCATTTAGATTGATTTACTTACCATGCGTTAACGTCTGTTTCAGATGGTCGGTAATCAGTTGCCAGGATTCATCGGCATCAGTTCCGGGTTCGAGGTTGAAGCCATGCTTGGCGTTGAATCGCTTATGCTTGACCGGTACGCCGGCTTCTATCAGCTTATCTCTGAATAGCTCATCTTCGCCGCAGAGCGAATCAAAGCAAGCTGAAATGACAAGCGTCGGGGGGAAAGCGCTTACATCATCAACAGTTGCATAGACCGGCGAGATAAGAGGGTTATTGCGTTTTGTGCTGTCATTGCAATAGCAAGCATCGAAAATCCGGCACAAAAAGATTGGAAGCGCCCCTTTAGGCAGCGGTTTCTGTCCGGCTTCCGTATAGAGGTCTAATGGTGGATAATCCAACACCAAACCTTTTATTCCCAGTTGTTTACGCTCATTATCTAACAGACAGATGCCTGTGCTCAGGTTACCGCCTGCGCTTTGTCCCCCGATAGCTATCCTGTCAGGGTCGATGCCAAACTCATCCGGATGCTCTTTGGCATATTTCACGACCGCATAACATTCATGCAATGCTTTTGGAAACGGAAATTCGGGCGATAGACTGTAATCAACGCTGATGATTTTAACAATCGCTTTTAATGCCAAATCCTGCATGAAAGGGTCGTCAATCTCTGCATTTCCTAAAACAAAACCTCCGCCGTGCATATTAACATACAGCGGCAACCGTTGCGGGTTATCCATGTTATAGGTCAACACCCGAATATTACCCTCTTCGGTGGGCAAAAATTTTTCATTTCCGACGGTTTTTCTTTTCTTTTTGAAAGAGAAAAAGTTCAAGACCGCCATCAGCGAACGTATTTGTTTCGCTTTTCTATTAAGTTGTTTTTCAGTCCAATACATTTCTTTTTTTAGCTTTATCATGTCATATTTATTTGCAAATTTACATTATTTTTTTCAATTCTCTGTAACTACTTAGGTCTCCGTAGGAGACTGACATGGATAACCCTGAGTAAGCGAAGTGTCACTCAGGGTAGATGTGCTACCCGAATCCTCAACCCCGTAGCGGGTTGAACTACTACGTAGTTAAAGAGGGAACTGATGCCACTTTCACCCCGAGCTGCACTTCGTTTGCACGGGGTTATTCATATAAAAGTCCGAAGGACTTTTATACACCCTGAGTAATTACAATTCTCTTTAATTTTTTCAATCTCCGTCTCTGTCAGCCCGTATAACCCGTAAATTAGCCTGTCAATCTCCCGTTTCAAATCCCTTGTATCATTCGTCGTGTTGGCTTGTTTGGCGGAGAGGATTTGATTGACGAGGACATTGCAGTATGCTATTGATGTAAGGATGTCAGCCTTTTTGGGACGGTGATTATTAAAAAAAGTTTTGCTTTTTCAGGAAAATCAATTACTTTTGCGTTGTCAGAAGCATGAGAAACGGAATAAAAAATGAGAAAAGCGAGGCTATATATTTGGGTATTAGTCCTTTTGATGAGGTTTATTTCTGTCCTGTCGCAAGATAGACCGCTTTATTTAGACAATCTGTCGGTGAAGGACGGGTTATCACAGATTTCTGTTCTTTCGGTTTACCAGGATTCGGAGGGGTATATGTGGTTTGGGACTCGCAACGGGGTAAACAAGTACGACGGCTATAAGTTTGTCTGTTTTCAGGAGTTAGACGGTGCTATCAGCAATAACTACATCACCCGTATTACCGAAACGGATGACAGTTGTTTGTGGGTCAGTACCCGCAGGGGGTTGAACCGGTACGACCGATTGCAAAACACCTTTAGCTCCTATTTTAACCGGTCGGACGATACGAAAACGCTCAGTAACAACGTCGTCTATGAACTGTACAAAGATACGAGAGGCCAATTATGGATAGGAACCGAATCGGGCATCAACCGGTATGAAAAAGAGACTGACTGCATAGTCCGTGGCGCTGTTCCCGGCCTACCGGATGAAAGAATTGTATATGTGATAACTGAGGACAGAAGCGGAAATTTATGGATAGGAACGGATTCCGGTTTATATGTATATAACCTTGAAACACACGAGTTAAGGTTTTTTTGTAACCGTCCGGGCGATAATAGCAGTCTGACGGCAAACCGTATATCAGCCTTATATTGTGATAGAAGGGGCAACGTTTGGGTAGGCATCTATCCGGAAGGTATTTGCCGCTACGATGCCGGTCGTGGCTGTTTTATACGGTATATCGAAAACGATGGGCTGAACAGTAATAATATCCGATGTTTTACGGAGGACAAAGAAGGGAAGTTGTTAGTAGGCACTTTTGATGGCCTTAATGTATATAACCCGCTAACCGACAAGTTCGAGAATCTGTATAGTAGTTCGAGGGACAGAGAAGTGCAGGTATCCAACTTCTCTATCTATGCCCTTCATTGCGACCGTGCAGGAACGGTGTGGGTAGGCACCTATTCCGGCGGGGTCAGTCATTTTAATCCCGGAACGCATCGTTTTCAGTTGTACGACCCCAGCTTGCAGGGGCAGAAAGTGGTCGGGATAGTCGGTCCTGTGGTAGAAGCTTCCGGTGGCTTATGGATAGGGACCGAGGGCGGCGGACTGATTTATTACGACCGCATAACGAGAAATTATACCGATTATTTATTACCAGGCTCCACACCTCGTTCCAATAGCCGGAATATAGTTAAGTCGATGTTACCGGTTGATAATATGCTGCTTATTGGAACTACCCGACAGGTTATTTACTGTTTTGACACGGTGAGTAAAAAGTTTGTAGAAACGTTTCCTGTCCCATTTGGCGGTATTTATTATACCCTGATGTATGATAACGAGAACAAGCTATGGATCGGCGGTACCGGAGGCAATGCTTTGGGTTATCTTACTCCGGAGAAACAATTTGTCAACCCCATTCCGCTTGCTGATGGAGAGGTCTTTAGCCCTTCCAATGTAAGAAGCGTTATCATGGACAGTCCGGGTATTTACTATATTGCCACAGGCGAACAGGGACTGTATCGATTGGATGAACGAAGTGGCGAGCTGCGCCAATGGAGACATATCCCTGGCGATACAACAAGTTTATGTCTAGACCAGGTCTATTCGTTATTAAAAGATATGAACGGTACTATCTGGGTAGGGACGCCGGGCGGCGGAATAGGCCAATTAGACCCCGAAACAGGAACATTCCGAAATTACAACCGTTTGCACGGCTTAGAAAGTAACATGGTTTTGACCTTATTAGAAGACATGAACGGCTTTTTATGGATGAGTACCTCGACAGGGATTTCAAGGTTTGACCCTGTCACCCAAGTATTTACCAATTATCACCGGAATAATGGCGTTGGTATTTCGGAGTTTACGCCCGGTTCGGGCATTGTGACCTCCAACAATGAAGTTGTTTTCGGTGGTAATGAGGGTTTTATAATTTTCAATCCCGAAGAGCTAAAAAACAATACCTATATACCTCCTGTTGTCATTACTGGAATAACCGTTAATAATGAGCCTGTTAGCTATCGTTCTGTTCCGCTCGAACTCAATCACAAACAATCAAATTTCACAATTGAATATAGCGCTTTGAACTATATTTTTCCGAATCAAAACAAATATGCGTATAAATTAGAGGGTTTCGACCGTGATTGGATAAATGCCGGTAATCGCCGTGAGGCTTACTATACCAATATTCAGCCAGGTTCATATACTTTTCGAGTGAAAGGTTCTAATAATGATGGGATTTGGAACGAGCAGGGCACGTTGCTGTACATTCTTATCACACCCCCCCCCTGGAATACATGGTGGGCTTGGACGCTTTACATTTTAACTACCTTAACGGTTTTTACATTAATAATAAGGTATTCGCGCGAAAAAACCCGTTTAGAAAATAACATCCGAATAAAACAGATAGAACAGGATAAGTTAGAAGAACTACACCAAACCAAAATAAAATTATTTACCGGGTTTGCTCACGAGTTGAGGACGCCACTGACGCTGATAATGAGTCCGTTAGAAGACTTGCTGCAGAGTCGGCGTCAGTTTGAACCCGTATTGCATAATACGCTGATACTCATGCACAGGAACGCAGAGCGATTATTAACAACGGTGAATCAGTTAATGGATTTCAGGAAAAAAGAAGCCGGATATTTACAACTCAAAGCCGCAAAGGGTAATCTGACGAAGTTTGTCAACGAGATGGTCCTTGCTTTTTCCGAGCTTGCCCGCTCACGCAATGTAAACTTTTCGTTCAATAGTACCATCGCTGAGATAGAAGTGTGGTATGACCGCAATCTAATGGAAAAAGTGATATTCAACCTGCTATCCAATGCTTTCAAGAACACCCCGAATGGCGGCGCTATCCGGGTATCTCTGCAACCTCTTATAAAGTCAATGTATCCCAGACTGTTCCTGTCCAATGAAATGATGGCATATATCTTGGTAGAAATAGAAGATAACGGCGCGGGTATTCCGGAAGCCGAACTAAACAGAATTTTTGAGCCGTTTTATCAGATATACCGTGAAGAGCCCAACGCGCATCAGTTTGGGACCGGGTTAGGCCTCAATTTCAGTAAGGGGGTCGTTGAATTACATCACGGTGTTATCTGGGCAGATAATAAAAAGGGAGAACAAGGCGCTGTTTTCAGGTTCGTATTACCGACAGGGAAAGCGCATCTGAAAGACAGTGAGTTGGAATTAAATTATAAAAACAGCGAGGACATCAGCTTTTATGAGGTACAAGAGATCGCCATGGATGAAACAGAACCTGAGGTAGATAAGAAATATTCCGTTTTGATAGTTGAGAATAACATTGAGGTAAGGCGTTATCTTCGTTCGCATTTATCCAGACACTTTTTTACAATGGAAGCCGGCAACGGCAAAGAAGCCCTGAATATCATCCTCGAACAGCTCCCTGATTTAGTCGTCAGCGATATTATGATGCCCGAAATGGACGGCATCGAACTGTGCCGGACTATCAAAGACGACCTCCGTACCGGGCATATACCGGTTATCTTACTCACCGCCCGGATATCCGTTTTACAAATTCAGGAAGGATTTGAGAAAGGCGCTGACGATTATATCACAAAACCGTTTCATGTCGGGTTATTACTGACACGTATTCGTAACCTGATTGAATCGCGTGAGAAACTAAAGCAGTTGTTCGGCCATACATTTTCGGCGCTTTTTCCCGAACTGCCAACCTCTTCGTTAGACAGCCGTTTCATGGATTCGATTTACACCTTTATCACCGACCATCTGAGCGAGCAGGAAATCAACATGAACGATTTTTATAAAGAGATAGGCATGAGTCGTTCCTCTTTTTACCGCAAGTTGAAAACTATCTCCGACCTGTCGCCTGTCGACCTAATCCGCAACACCCGTATGCATTTGGCCACCAAATATTTAAAAGAATCCGACCTGACGATTTCCGAGATTGCCTACAAGGTCGGCTTCACCAGCCCATCTTATTTCACCAAGACCTTCAAATCGTTCTACCACCAATCCCCCACCGCCGTCCGTTCACAGGGACGGAGCAACTGACCGCCCGCCACGGGGACGGGGGAGTTGGCGGAAGGTATTACTTTGTGCAAACTTTGTGTTCTTTGTGGTTAAAAACACTTTTCGGAGTGAGCCCAAAAATGAATAATTAAACAGGAAAGATGCTATGTCCAATTGGAAAGCAGGTGGTTTATATTATGCAGATCCTCTATCGGCTATTCCCATGAACGTCCTCACGATTGACGACGACGTTCTAAAGGCAAACTAATAACAAACTCTTGTTGGGTAAAAATTACAAACAATTGACACAAATATAATAGTCTGATAAGAAAAAAACCATTATTTTTGCACTCTAAAATAAAATTATGACTAACAGAAGAGATTTTTTCAAGAAGACGGGCGCCGGATTATTGGTGTCAGTCGTTCCGGCAGGGTTACTAAAAGCTGACATCAAAGAACCCCATCCATCGGGGTCACTTGTGAGGAGCGCACAGCAGTTACCTGTTCGGACAGCGACGCCCTACAATTGGCAGCCGGAAACGGCTAACCGGCCTATAGGCATTGCAAAGGGGATTTTTCCGGGACGGGTCGCTTGGGCGCATGCTCCCGGAGCCGCTCATTGGAACGGTGATTGGAAATCGATGGACAGTCCTTGGTGGTTAGATGAAAACACCGACCCGCAGCGTGTGACAGCCATGGTAGCCGAAGTGATACGAAAAGTAAGCGGAAAGGAAAAGTTTGACCAGGCATGGAAAGCTATCTTTGAATATCACAACCAATCCGTTGGGCGCGGGAAACGCAACTACCGGAGCGACGAAATCGTCGCCATCAAAATCAACATGAACGCTACCGGCCGCGCCGAAAGAAATAACAATTATACCGATGTGGCTCCGCAAACCGTTTATGCCGTTGTGGAACAGTTAGTAAAATTCGCCGGCGTTCCGGAAGACAAAATTTTGATTTACGACGCCAAAAGACCTATCTATATTGCCTTGACGCATAAGGTATGGAAAGACTTCAAGGATGTGCGTTTCTTACAAGAACGGCAGTTAATCGATGCACAGAAACATCCGGTCTATGGCGACCATCGACGAATAGAGTTACCCGAATGGGTGAAGGGGATGGCCTATTCTAACGGTATTGACTATCCAAATGCCACCCAGATACCCCGTCAAGTGAAAGAGGCTATTTACCTTATTAACCTCGGTATGTTAAAATGTCACTCCTATCCCTATTCAAACATGGAAGGGGGCGATGAGGGCCAGACCGCTGTAACCCTGATGGGTAAGAATCATTTCGGTTCGATATTAGGGCCTGCCGATCTTCATGCAGCTATCAACACCAGTCGTGATGCCAAACCGAAGGTTTACTCTCCGTTAGTCGACCTGGCTGCCGCGCCTACACTCGGCAAAAAAACGATCCTCTTCATGCTTGACGGTTTATATTCGGCCCGTAAACACTCCTCATACGCCGTTCACTTCCCTAATGCGCCGTTCTTGAACGCCATTTACCCATACGCCAATCCCGAATGGCCTTCCTCTATCCTGGCTTCTTTAGATGGCGTTGCGCTCGATTCAGTTGGGATAGACATCCTCTTTTCTCAAACCAAAAACAACTTAGATATTGAAAATAATAATCGTCCATCGCTGCTTATCCGTGAGAACGCTGACGACTATCTCCACGAAATGGCCACGCCCGAAAAACCGCCTTCGGGAACAAAATACTTACAGGACGGTAAGCCGGTCACAAGCCTCGGCGTACACGAACATTGGGATAGCGATGATACACGACGCTACTCGCGCAACCTGTCTAAAAAAGGAAAAGGGATTGAACTGATTTATACACAAATGATTGAGAAACGAAGTTCGCTTTCACGAAGTGGAAGCAATTAATAATTTATGATAGGGAAAATATTTGGTATTGTTTTGTTCTTGCTTATTTTGCAAAACAGCTTTGCTTCTTCGTCTGTTGATTGGCAGATGAATAGCGCTGATGTAACGGTCAACTCGCTCAATGAGTTTCTTTCAGCAATCGAAAGAGCCAAGCCAGGGGATAGGATAACGCTTAAAAACGGCATTTATACTACCGACAAACCCATCCTTGTTTCCTGCAAAGGAGAAAAAGACCGGTTAATAACCTTACACGCCGAGACGGGGGGGGGCGTTGAGATAAAAGGAACGCACGGTTTCACCTTCGACAATGCGGCCTTTGTTGTCGTTTCCGGTTTCCGGCTGACACATGCTTCGGGCGGTAATACAATCAAAACCAATTCGCACCATATCCATATCACCCGTTGCACCTTCGGGCCAGGTTCGGGTAGTGGATACTATCTTGGTGTGCGTGGCGACGACTGTGAGGTAGACCGTTGTGAGTTTCGTGATAAAGACCGTGTGGGGAACATGATTGACGTTGCCGGTGAAAACGGGCAGGTTGCGCGTCGCCTTCATATCCACCACAATTATTTTCATGACTTCAAGCAGTCGGCTATTCAGAGCGAGAACAATGGCCTCGAAGTCATCCGTTTTGGCCTTAGCGGACTAAGCATGTCTACCGGCAATGGCCTCGTCGAATACAACCTCTTTGTCCGATGTGAGGGTGAGAACGAACTCATCTCAAACAAGTCCTGTGGTAATACTTACCGCTATAACAACTTCTTAGACAGTAAGGGAGCGCAACTGACCCTGAGGCATGGCAACGACTGCATAGCCGAAAAAAACTATTTTCGTAACACCGATGGGCTTCGTATCTTTGGCGACCGTAACATAGTGCGCGAAAACTTTTTTGAGCAAAATACGCTTGGCATCAACATCGGTAACGGTGGCGCTGAGGTCGCTGACGGAGCGCCGCTGACGAGTCATGACAGGCCTGACTATACCGTGATAACGAAAAATGTGCTTGTGAACAACCGCATATCTTATTTTATGGGCGGGCGCAATAATGGATTGGGCGCTACGTATACCACTTTTTCCGAAAACATCATTGTCGGAGGAGAGACTGCTGTCAAAATCGATGGCCCCTATCCCGGCGCTGTTTGGAAAGATAATATAATATGGAAAGTAGAAACGCCGGTTAGTTTTATTCCCGAAAGCGGGTTCAGAGCTATTGATCCTGGCTTGCTTTCGCCGCAAAAAATGGGGATACCGGTTCTTACCTCCGCTGATGTTGGGCCATAAGCAACGGCAGGGATGCCGTTGATACTAATAAAAATATATATAGATGAAAAAAGTGATTTGTATGATGATGTGCATGCTTTCGATTGTAGGGATTGAGGCACAGAAAAACGTATCGACAGTGCTGCCGCCGGTCGATTTCAGGGTGCTAATCTCTAAATCCGACCTTATTTACTCAACTCCGGTTTCTACTGGCGAAGAAGGTCTGCCGGTAGGGAACGGGGTGATGGGGACGTTAGTATGGACCACTCCTTCGTCATTGCGCTTTCAACTCAACCGCGTTGACGTGTTTGCCAATGATGCAACCAGCAACAACTTTGCCCAGCGTCATTCCGATTATTGCGGTGGAGTAGGGTTTCTCGACATTGATTTTCCCGGTTATGACGAAGTTTTTACTGGCGCAGATTTCTACCAGAAGCTCTCTTGTTACGACGCTGTGGCAACGACCAATGGCAGGCAGGTCAGGACGGAAACGTTTGTTTGGAGCGACGGCGATGTGATGGCAGTCAAAGTGCAGGACAGCCGTAGCGGGTTGCCGGTAGTGATACGGTTGCGGGCGTTACGTCCGCCGGTGAGCGCCCGTGGCGACCATCGGGCGGTATCGCAGCTTCAAGCGCAAGGCGCCAACCAGATGACACTTATACAAACCTTCAGCGAAGGCAATTACACCTGCAAATCGGCAATGGCTGTAACGGTGGCCGGCGCCGAAGCCAAAGTGTGGCAAGCCAATGAAGCTGAGATGACGCTGACCCTCAAGCCCGGCAGTGGCGTTTTTTATGTATATGTAACAAGCGCCGCTACTTTTGAAAAAGAATACGATATAGTAGCCGAAGCAGCAGAGAAATTAACAAAAGCCAAAACGACAGGATACGATAGTTTGTTAGCGTCGCATAAACAGTGGTGGAAAACGTTCTGGGAAAAATCCATGGTCAACCTGAGCAGCGCCGATGGCATAGCCGATAACATCACTGTTCACTACAACTTTTTTATGTATGTGATGGGATCGACCTATCGCGGCGACTATCAGCCGAAATTTAACGGGATGCTGTGGTCGACCGAAGGCGATAAACGCCAATGGGGAAGCCAGTTCTGGGGCGCCAATCAAAGTTGTTTCGTCAACGGATTGTTTCCTGCTAACCGTCCCGAGTTGATGATGCCCTTTTTCAAAATGTATACCCGTATGACGCCTTCTTTAGAGCGGGCGGCGGTACAGCAATGGGGCAGTAAAGGTATCTATATCCCCGAAACGGTGGGGTTCAGGGGGTTAGAAGAGCTGCCCGAAGATATTGCCGCCGAGATGCGTGACATCTACCTTGCAAGGAAACCCTGGTCGGAAGTGTCGCCTCAGTTCGTACAGTATGCAGCAACCAAGATGCCCCATAACAGCCGGTGGAACTGGAAAAATGACGATGGATGGAAGAATGGCGTCTGGCAGTTTTCTGATAAGGGCGGCGGCGGCTTTGCGCAAGTGAACCATATCTTCTCAAGGGGCGCTAAGATAGCCTACCAGTACTGGATGCAGTATGAATATTCTCAAGACAGAGAATGGCTATCCAAAACCGCCTATCCGATGCTCAAAGGCGTGACGGAGTTCTATCGCAACTTCCCGAACCTAAAAAAAGAAACCGATGGCAAGTATTATATTCGCTATGTGAACGATAACGAATCGGTATGGGGAGGCATTAACACCGTAGAAGAAATATCTTCCATCATGGGTTTGTTTGCAGTAGCCATCAAGGCGGCAACCATCTTAAACGTAGATGCCGACTTACGCAAAGTCTGGGCCGAAGTGTTAGCCAACCTGTCGCCACTACCTACAAGCAAGTCTTTTCCCGAATTAGCCGACCAGCCCGTCACTTTTGTACGCTCCCTGACGCCTGTCATTCGCGGGCCTGCCACCGGACTACCCGACGGTAATACCATGCCGGTGTGGTTCTTCGACCTGCTTACGCTCGAATCGACCGATAAAGAGTTGATGTTAATAGCCAACAATACCTACGACGCCATGTTTCAAAGCAGGAGCAACGCTGATAATACCGGTGGCATAACAATAGACAGGCGGATAGGTATTTTATCGAAGATACCTGTAACAGGCGCTCAGATGGGACGGGTAGATGCTACCCGTTTCCTCATTCCCAGCCAGATACGTTACGACGGAGGCCCTGTGTTGCGCAACCGTTTAGACCTGAGCGAGGGCGCTCAAACAACCAATGTGCAACGGTTAGGAAGGGTCACCGACGCGTTACACAATGCGTTGTGCCAGAGCGTACCTGCCAAACCGGGCGAAGAGACAGTTATCCGTGTATTCCCTGCATGGCCCGAAGAATGGGATGCGCAGTTCACACTCCTGTGCCGCGCCAATTTCTTAGTGACATCATCATTCCGAAAAGGAGCGATTGAATTTGTAGAGATAAAATCACAGGCCGGCAAAGAATGTAAGATACGTAACCCATGGGGAACGGAAGAAGTTACCATCACCCGCAACGGCAAGCCATTCCGGAAAACAAAATCCAACCTGATAACCTTCCCCACCAGCGCCAACGAAGTCTACGTGCTTAATAAATCTCTGTGACCCTCTGTGTTTCTCTGTGACTCTCTGTGTAAAAATCAGACTCCGTGTTCCTCTATGTTTAAAATTATAAAAAAAATGAAAAAATCATTTTCCCTGTTAGTTTTTATTTTATTAGTCAATTTCTCCTGTACTCAAAATAAGGAAGATAAATCTCCCCAAGACCTTAAGATGGAATGGTGGCGCGAAGCCCGTTTCGGCATGTTTATCCATTGGGGCCCTTACAGCCTTTGGGGCGGCGTTTACCACGGACACCAACAACGTCGCGGTGGCGCCGAATGGATTATGAACCGCTGCAAGATTCCCGTAGCAGAGTACCAACAGGTTGCCGCTACATTCAACCCTGTCAGATACGATGCCGATACATGGGTGCGCTTAGCAAAGGAAGCCGGTATGAAATACATCGTGATGACGTCGAAGCATCATGATGGGTTTGCAATGTTCAAAAGCAATGCCAGCAAGTTTAACATCGTTGATTTCACACCCTATAAAAAAGATGTAGTCGATGAACTAGCAAAAGCCTGTCGCAAACATGGGATGAAATTAGGCTTTTATTACTCACAGGCGCAAGATTGGAACAACCCCGGTGGCGCAACAGCCCGTCGTGTGATGGCTGAGGGATGGGCCAATCCCGATTCGGTTGCCATTGATGCCTACACCGCAGCCCATAACGGCTCATGGGATTCCGTCCAGCAATCGCGCTCGATGGCCGATTATATTTACCAGGTATCGATTCCACAAGTGCGCGAACTGCTTACCAATTACGGTGATATAGCTATTATTTGGTGGGATACGCCTACGAACATGACGGATGAGTTTGCCCAAAAACTGATGGCCGAGTTAGCCCCTTATCCGCAAGTCATCACCAACGACCGGCTCAAACGTCCAAACTACCCCGGCGACCACAAGACACCCGAACAACGCATACCCGATCCGAGTGAGTTGGAAGGATTCGACTGGGAAGCCTGCATGACGATGGGCAGCTCGTGGGGATATAAGAGTTGGGATACCGAATGGAAGTCCGCCGAAGTCCTCGTTCAGAACCTGTTACGAATAGCTTCCTTAGGCGGCAACTATCTGCTGAACATCGGCCCTACGCCCTTAGGAGAGATACCGCAGGAAAGCATAGAACGCCTGCAGGCTATCGGTCGGTGGATGAGAGTGAACGGCGAGGCTGTCTATGGCACACAGAAAAGCCCGGTAGAAAAGCCCGATTGGGGATACATAACCCGCAAAGACGGCAAAAAAACAACCACCCTCTATCTGTCGGTTTGCGATTGGCCTTCCAATAAAAAAATTGTCTTAGACGGATTGAAAGATGCCAAGTCGGCTGTTTTGCTTGCCAACAATTCCAAGCTAAAAACAGCCAAATCGGCCAAAGGGTTTGAAATCCAATTGCCCGACCGGATGCCCGACCCTGTCACTACCGTCATCAAATTGGAACTGAAAGGCAAATTGGGATCGGCCAAAGGTGGCGTTGGGTCATCAAAAGGGTTCGACATCGTCGATGAATAACATTATGAAACATATAATTTGGATTTTGGTCTTTGTGCTGTCATGCGGGCGGTCTTTCGAAAACAAACCTGTAAGTGAATGGGTTTTCTCTGATTCGAAAGGTAAATTAATATACAAACAGGACGAACAGGGCAATCGTATCATGGACTTTTCAAGCGCCGGTTATATGGGCGGCGGTGTTGCTTTTCCGGTTGTACCGGTAAAAAGAACGGTACCACCGCCCGCCGATGGCGCTGATGCCGCCTTTCTCATACAAGAGGCTATAGATGCCGTTGCCGCCTTGCCTTTGGAAAACGGTTTTCGTGGCGCGGTTCAGTTACAACCGGGCATTTATTACATCTCGCGCAGTCTGCAACTTTCAGTTAGTGGTATCGTCCTGAGCGGCAGTGGCAGTGAAGGCATCCAAGCCTCTATCCTTTGGCTCAACGGAACAGGCAGATATCCGGCTATCAACATCAACTCCGAGACAACGCAGCGCAGTCAGCGAGGCGGTGTCGGGTTTGTTGACGTTAATAGTATACAAACGACAGTAACCGACGACTATATCCCTTCAGGCACAAACGTCATACATGTCAAATCCGTTGCCGGTTTTAAAGCAGGCGACATCATTCAGGTTCGTCGTCCAACAACAAAGGAATGGGTTCATTTGATGGAAATGGACAATATGTACCGCAACGGCACTCCACAAACATGGCTAGGCCTTGAACGCACCGCCATCCATATCCGCCGCATTGAAGCGATTAACGGAAAGAGACTCACGCTTGATGTCCCCCTGTCGGATTCTTTTGACGCAGCCTATTTAGGCAAAGAGGCTGTCAGTGTCATTCGTGTCGCCTCCTCCGAGCCGGTTATTCCACTCACACAGGTAGGCGTCGAGCATTTGCGCATCGAATGTCCGCCACTCGAAATCGATTATGGTAGCGCTCCCTATTCCGGTATTCGTATCGGCGGGCAGGATTGCTGGGTTGATGATGTAAGGTGTGTCGAGACCATGAATACCATTCCTGTTACAGGTCGCCGTATCACCATCCGCAACACACATGTCACACACACCTATACCAACCTCGGCGCCTCAAAGCCCGCCGATTTCAGTATAGAAGGCAGCCAGATTCTCATCGACCGGTGCAGCTCCGATGGTGGCAACACCTATTGGGTTTGGACAAACAGTTATGACACAGGCCCTAACGTCGTTCTCAACTCCAATTTCACTGGACGTGGCTCACGCATACAGCCCCACCAGCGCTGGGCTACCGGCTTCCTTATCGACAACTGCCGCACCCCCGACGGTGGTATCGACTTCCCTAACCGTGGCGTTGCCGGTTCGGGTCACGGCTGGTGCATGGGATGGGGTGTCGTATGGAACAGCGTCGCTCAGACATTCATCATCCAAAGCCCGCCCGGTGCCCGCAACTGGGCTATCGGATGTATCGGCGAGCGCCGGCAAACAGCCCGCTATTTCGATACAGGACCCATACTGCCCGAAGGCATCATTGAATCGCATGGCGTCCATGTCACACCCTGCAGCCTCTACTTAGCGCAGCTTGCCGCCCGTATGGGACAGCAAGCGCTCAATGCCATCGGTTATGCACCCGGCTCGCCTGCCATGAAAGCGCTTGAAAATCCCGTGATGCCTGTCCCCCGTCTGTTACCACCTACACCCGTCGACCCCGAATGGGGTGAAAACCTCGCCTTCCTGCGTCCGGTAAATACAAGTAGTGTGCGACCATCCGACACCACCGACCCCCGTAAATTTAACGGCGAGAAAGCCTTAGATGGCAACCCCAACACGTATTGGATGCCCGGTGAAAGCCGCAGTCCGGCCAATTTAGAAATCGACACCGAAGGCCCGCTAATAATTAATGCCCTCACCATCAGCGAACCCGATGGCATATACAACGTCCACGCCTACAAAATAGAAGGACAGGTAGACAGCGACTACACCTTATTAGCCGAAGGCACAACAATCGGCGCCCGTAAAACGCACACCTTCCCCAAAAAAACCGTATGGAAAGTGCGCCTCACCATCCAACAATCCAAAACCCCGCCCGCCATCAGCGAGTTCTCCATCTTCTGCAAATAATTATAACACTGCAATAGCAACAGTTTTTTTATATTACGGAAAGTCTGTTTGTTAAGGATTAATTCTGGTAGACTATTTTCAAAAAAACGATTTGGGAATTTGGATAATAAACTAATGTTTCGCATTTCTGAATCATAAATAAGTTAAACCTGGCAAAAAAGGTAACTACTCAGGTCTCCGTAGGAGACTGACATGGATAACCCTGAGTAAGCGAAGCGTCACTCAGGGTAGATGTGCCACCCGAATCCTCA
>CAYUAK010000163.1:0-1712 GCA_964442765.1 uncultured Tannerella sp.
AACACGTGGAGTTATGTAGGAAGCATCAATGTCGCTTATCCTGCCTTGATATATGACTGTCGGGCGTTCTTTCAAGCACCAACAAGTTGGAAGGCATTGCTTTTTGATGCCATATCCTGAAAACTTATCATTGTAAAGACATTACTCGTCTTTCATTTGAATGCCCAGTCAATGTCCGTGTCAGTAAATCCATAAAAAGGAGGTTCTTATCAATCGCCGGGTTAAAAATCCAGCGTCCCATTTGTTGCGGTATGGATGTTCACCGTGATTTCCTAATCGCGTGTATAGCAACAACCGACGCAAATGGCGTAACGCAATACAAAAAACGGCGTTTTTCAACTTTTTCGGGAGAGTTGAGAAAGCTCCGTGACAGGCTCAAAGAAAACAATTGCACCGATGTGTGTATGGAGTCCACAGGCAAATATTGGATTCCTGTACACAATATACTTGAAGGTTCGTGCTACGTCGTAGTTTGTCATCCCAAATACGTTAAAGCAATTAAGGGGAAAAAAACTGACAAAAAAGATGCCAAATGGATAGCCGACTTATTCAAGTTCGACCTCGTGGCCGGAAGTTTTATACCGCCGCCGGATATCCGGCAGCTACGCGACCTGTGCCGCTACTGGACAAAGCTGACATACTGCACGACAAGCGAAAAAGCACGCGCCCAAAACTGCCTGACTGTGTCAAACCTAAAGCTTGACAGCGTGTTCTCGAACGTATCCGGAAAGAGCGCGACCGCCATTATTACATACATGTTGGATCATCCGGGGGAAAAATTCGACGTCAGGCCGTTTGTTGACCGCCGATGCAAAACCCCAATCGAACTCATCCAAGAAGCTGTTGATGGCAGCATCAATTACTACCAGGCTAATAAGCTGAAGATCATCCGTGAGCATATCGACGACATCGCAGTGCTCCAGGAGAAACTCCGAAACTATATTCTCGAACTTGCGAAACCGTTCCAGCATCAGATTGACCTATTGCTCACAGCGCCCGGCATAGCCGACCCGATGACCGCAATCCGTATAATCGCGGAGATCGGAGTCGACATGACCGTGTTCGAAACTTCGAAGCGCTGCTGTTCATGGGCTGGCCTAACGCCGCAGAACAACGAAAGTGCGGGGAAAAAAAAGACCACTCGTATCGGAAAGGCCGGACAGTATTTGAAGCCGCTTTTAGTTCAGTGCGCCTGGGCGGTTAGCCGCTCTAAGAAAAACCCTGAAATTAAAAGTAAATATCAACAGCTAAAGAAGCGTCGCGGAGGTAAAAAAGCGAGCGTTGCGATCGCCCGGCGTTTGCTCACGGCATATTTTCAAATGTTGTTGAAAGATGAAGTCTATTCGCCTTATGCCGCGCAAACCAAGGATTCGGCGCCTGTAAGACGCACGCTCACTCCTGAACAAGGACTCGCGTTGCTTCGCAAGCACGGGTTCATCATCGAAGAGAAGAAACCTATAAAAACCGCCTGAAAACTACCTGATCCCATGTTATTTTTATATATTTACGTTCGTCCGTTGTTTATTGACGGCGACTTAACATAGATCTCAGAATAAGCAAAGATGAAAATATGACGGTATTGAATAAGAATCAAAATACAATTTTCCCCAATATTTCAGACAACTTTTAGACAGTTGTTAGCTTGTATTAGCATAAAACTTAACATGTCCTAAGTTTTTTAGAACTATCGTCTGGTTAAATCATGTTCACCT
>CAYUAK010000164.1:0-11301 GCA_964442765.1 uncultured Tannerella sp.
GGAAAACAACTGCTTGGCCCTGTTCACTTACGACGGTAACGGTGCGCGTAAAAAGATGGAACTCAAGCAGAACGGTAGCGCCAAGTTGCAGCGTTACTATCTCGGCGACGGACGTTATGAATTGGATATAACCCCCGCAGCGACCGTCAAGCGCTTATACATCGGCGGCGACGTCTACACCGCCCCTGTCGTTTACATCAATCAAGGCAGTGGATGGCAACTACATTACATCTGCCGCGACCACTTAGGCAGTATCACCCATCTGACAGACCATGCCGGCGTGGTAGTAGAGGAAAACAGCTTCGACGCCTGGGGCCGTCAGCGCAACCCCGCCACTCATGCAGTCTATGCGCCCGGCAGTGAGCCGCCCCTGAAATTGGGTCGCGGCTACACCGGCCACGAACACCTGCCGGAGGTCGGACTTATCAATATGAATGCCAGACTCTACGACCCTGCGATAGGGCGATTCCTAAGTCCTGACCCGTATATTCAAAATCCGTTCATGTCTCAGAACTTCAATCGTTACAGTTATGCTATGAATTCTCCTCTCGTCTATTCTGATCCGTATGGGGAATGGTGGGAATATGTAGTAGTCGGTCTTTTTTTCTATGCCATGGCTGCAAAAAACAATACGCCAAAAGGTAAGAATGATGGAAATCCGAAGAATTGGGAATGGCGTTGTTGGAAGTGGAGTTATTTTCAAGTGAGTGGAGGGACAAATGGAGGTGAACCTTATGTGAATGTATCCGGAGGCACTCCGGACGGCCCGAATCCTGCTTTCGGATACAGTCCAAACAGAGGATGGGGAGTGGGTTATACGCAAAATGGGTTTACAAATATGTACCATCCAGGATATGAAAATAGAGTAAATAATTCGATAGACCATAATGTAAATGCTGCTTTAGGAAGGGCGACAGATGCTTATTATCAGCCAAACTATTATAAACCTTCTTACGCAAATAACTCTTATCACTCATATCATGAAGGTTTAGGAGAAGGTTTTTATACAGGTCTTGGACTTACAGCCGTATCTGAAACTCTATACAGCAGAGATTTAGGTACATGGATGGGTAAAAACGCAAAATTCTACGACCAGTCTTGGGGAGGAAACCAATACACCGGAGGCAAGTTCAAATTTGCTGAAAGATGGGCAAAACCGTTTAGAAAAGGCTCACAAATTCTTGGCGCTTATGGTATTGTAAATTCAATTAACGATGGTTTTCAAGGGAAAATATCTCCGGAAGAAGCAACAGGAGATGTGATATTCGGAAGTGCAGCTTTGTATAGCGGATTTTGGGGGGGATGGGCAAACCTTTGGTATAATCTTGGAAAGGAGTACGGTCCCATCTCTAATTATATGCGTAAAAGAGAAGAAAGAAGGAATAGATTTACTTACTAAAATGCCAAAAATCATGAATTTTTTTGAATATTTATTTTGCAGGTTGTATTGGTGGAATACAAAGATTATAAAAGAGAAAGTTACCCCTACTTCATATTCAATTTCAGGGTTAGCTATGTTCCATACTTTGAGTATTATTCCTGCGTATAGTTTTTTGTATGTTTTATTATTTAAGTCCTTTTATATAAAAGATATATTGGGTATTAATCCATTTTTGATTATTGGTATCATTTCATTTATTCTGAACTACTTATATTTTAGGAAACAAAAATACACCGTTTTACTAAAAAAATTCGAAAAAATTCCTAAGGAAAAGAAGAAAAAGAGAGATATTCTATGTATTGTTTATATAATTTCGATTATTGTTATTAACGTTATTTGTTTTAATTATTTTAGAAGTAAAAATCTTGGTATATAGAATATAATTTTTAGCATGAATGGATAAATAGAAAAGACATGCGTCAAAACAGAAATAGGAGTAAAAGGAGTTCTTTTGGTTTAAATGATTTAGATGCTGTTACCGACTGGACGGTTACCATCACCAGGGATGATATTTCTAACAGCAAGCGCTTGTATGTAAGCAGCCATAGTTTCAACACTGTAAAAACGTATTCCAACGGACTTATAACAATACGGGGACACCCTACATATTAGGCGCTTCCAGTACGACAGTTATGGACGCCTCACGAAACATAAAGATTTAGCTATGTATGACGGCCTGAACCCGCTTAAAGACTGAAAATTTACAAGCACTCTTTGGTGTTTTGGGAAACTATGGTTATCTTTGCAAAGTTTTTGAATGATAAAATATGGCGCTTCGACTTTTTTTTAGTAAGATGTTTTTATACAGAACGCTCTTTATCTTCTTGGGAACAGGCATATTAAGCCTGTTTTCATGTTGTAATAACCTGGTGGAAGAACCTGTTCTTTCGATAGAAATGCATACGGGTTATACCTTTCAACTGACGGCATCTTCCAATGTACAATGGCACAGTAGCGACCCTTCTGTTGCTACGGTTTCATCTACCGGATTAGTGACTGCCATAAAAGCAGGTAAAGTAACCATTTCTACCCACTCGCCCAAAGGGGGCCAAAAGATTGTTTGTTATTTAGAGGTTTTGCCAAGACGAAACATCCTGTTTTATATTGCAACGGATACGGATGACGGGATAGACGGCGATACGCTCGAAAAAATAAAAATGATACGTGCAGGCTGGGAACCCGAACGGGGTGAGATGCTGATTTATGCAGATAGATACAAGTCGGGCGCAACTTTGCTTCGTATAAACAACACTTTAACAGGAGATGTTTATGGTTTGGATACATTGGAGAGATATGGCGTAGAAAACTCTGCAGATGCTGATATCTTCAAACGTTTTATTACCCAGACAACAAGCGATTATCCGGCGGATAGCTATGGGTTGATATTTTTTTCACATGCTAGCGGCTGGCTTCCAGAAGGGATGTTCAGCAATCCGCGCTCCTTAGTCATTGACAAAGGCGATGGAACAAGGCACGAGATGGAATATACCGATTTTGCTGCGGCTATCCCGGACAAGAAATTTGATTTTATCATCCTCGAAGCCTGCCTGATGGCAGATGTTATGTCGATGTACGAGCTACGTAATAAAGCAGATTATATTTTGGCTTCATCTGCCGAAATCGTTTCTCCGGGTTTTGAACCTGTTTACAAGAATGAGATTATAGGATTATTCAATACAAAAAAACCAGTCGAAGAAGTCGTTTCCGATTTTGGAAAGGCTTATTATAACTATGTTGAGACATACTATGCAGGCCAAGGCGCTTATTACTCTATGACACTAAGTTTGATAAAAATGAGCGAGATGCAAAATTTAGCGACGACTACAAAAACAGCGCTAAAAGGAAAACCAATAGATCAATCAACGGTGCAAGTAAATACCATTCAGCGATTTGATCGTCCGAATGGGTTAAACAGATATTTTGATATGGGTCATGTCATGCAAAATTTATTGCTCTCTGAATATGAGATATTTAATGAGCAGTTGAAAAAAACGGTCGTGTGGAAAGCGAATACGAAGAATTTTTTCATGGGAGCGGGAGGAAGTAACGGTTACGTAATAAATCACCACAGCGGACTAACGACATACGTCGAACAATCAATGTACCCCAATCTCAATGCAGCCTATAAAAATTCGTCATGGTATAAAGCGGTATATTAGTAGAATATGAAAACAGGTAGCGGGGATAAGGGGAAGACGTCTTTAGTGGGCGGCTATCGGGTGGCAAAAACGCATCCGAGATTGGAGGCGTTTGGAACAATCGATGAACTCAATTCTTTTATTGGACTTTTGGAGACCGAAATTGATGATGCAGAAATACAAGCGCTGTTAGGATTTGTTCAGGCAAAACTGTTTGAGGTCGGTTCGTACTTAGCTACTGACCCATCTAATACCATGTACAAAACGAGTTGCGGTATAGCAAACAATAGTATCCAAAAGGTAGAAGAAGCCATAAACAGGATTGATAGCAAGTTGCCCGAAATGAAAGCGTTTGTCTTGCCCGGCGGGACGCGCTCGTCAGCCCTCGCGCATGTGTGCCGGACGGTTTGCAGACGTGCCGAAAGAACGATTTTTCGACTTACAGAGACCGAAAAAGTGGACGCCAATATTTTTGTCTTTATTAATAGACTGTCTGATTTACTGTTTGTTATTGCACGAAAAGAATGTGTTGAAAAAAAAGATGAAGAAAAATTTTGGGATAATCATTGCAATTAAAAAATATTGTTCTACTTTTGCACAATTTTTTTTAAAAACCCGACCGTTTTCGGACGGTCATAATATTGAATAGCTATGTATTGGACCTTAGAGTTGGCATCAAATTTGGAAGATGCGCCATGGCCGGCAACAAAAGATGAGCTGATTGACTACGCTCAACGTTCCGGCGCGCCATTAGAAGTAATTGAAAATTTACAGGAGATGGAGGATGAAGGCGAAATTTACGAGTGTATGGAAGACATTTGGCCTGACTATCCGAGTAAGGAAGATTTCTTCTTTAACGAAGAAGAATACTAACAATTTACAACAAAGTGATCAACAAAGGGATAACGTTATAGACGCTATCCCTTTTGTTTTTTTAGGGTGTTATACAATTTTTACGCTTTTTTTGAGTTATATATTGAATACAAGTTACAAACTAACGTCAAAGCGGGTCAATGCCCGATATAGAAGAATGAAGAGGAGCGTTTGGTTGATTATCGTCATTTTGGGTTGCGTTTTTTGCGCGTCAGCTCAGAACGAAGTCCCTTTTTCTCAATATAACATGGCGTTAGGGTATTATAATCCCGCTACGGCAGGGCGCTCAGGCGAACTCGATTTGTGCGCCTTGTACCGTGTCCAATGGATGGGCTGGACGAATGCCCCGAAAACTTTTTATGCAACAGCGAATATGCCGTTCTACTTTATGAAAAAAGAGCATGGCGTAGGCGTGGTAGTAGTGAGTGATCAAATTTCGAGCTTATACCAAGACTTGAGCGCCGGAGTTCAGTATGCTTATCTGAAAAAAATGGGCAAAGGAACGTTACGGATAGGCGTACAACTCGGAATGATAAGCCGAACCGCAGGCGGTAGCCATGTCATAACTCCCGATAGCACAGATACTTCCGGAAGCTCGGATACAGCCATCCCAAATGCTAAAATTGAGAAGAAAGTGTTCGATGCAAACTTGGGACTGTTTTATGTAAGCGACAAATTCTATGCAGGCGTGGCTGTCATGCACCTGCTTGAACCGGTCATCGAAGAGGAAAATTTGCTTACGTATATCAATCGGGGATATAATTTTATTGCCGGATACAATATTCGGCTAAATAATCCGTTATTGGAGTTGCAGCCTTCTGTCTTTGTTCAGACCGACTTGAATACTTACAGAGCTGACCTCACAGCAAGGGCTGTGTACGCAAAAAAAATAAGCGCCGGTTTAGGCTGGCGTATGAATGAAAATCGTTTAGCAGATGCTGTCGTATGGTTACTCGGCGCTACATTTGGGAAGATTGAAGGTGGTTATGCGTATGACATTCCTTTGTCGAATGTAGGAAGGGGAACAATAGGCAGTCATGAGTTGTTTGTAAAATACAAGATGCAGATAAACAAGCCGAAAACAGGAAAAAGCAGACACAAAAGTGTTCGATTATTATAGTAGAGATGAAAAAGATAGTTTTGATATCAATGGCAATAGTCTTGCTTACGGCGTGCGGACGTAACGCACTTTATACCGGAGGCGAGCTTGTCGGCGTAAAATCCGCTTCCTTCAGCGAGCCGGCTCCACATGGTATGGTACTGATCAAGCGGGGTTCATTCGAAATGGGATCTGCCGATTCGGATAGCATCTGGGGCTTCGATGCAGAGACAAAAGGCGTTTCTATTGAATCATTCTGGATGGACGCAACCGAAATAACAAACGCTCATTGGCGCCAGTTTGTACAATGGGTGGCCGATTCGATTGTGCGTACCCGCTTAGCCGACCCCGAATATGGCGGTAATGAGCTGTTTATGATTACTGAAGACCGGTATGGCGACCCGGTTACGCCGCATTTAAACTATAACCGCCCTATCCCAAGACGCCCTAACGAAGACGAGCTACGGGCTATCGAAAGTGTTATTTATACCCATCCGGTGACAGGCGTCAAAGGTCTTGACCCCAAACAGATGAACTTTAAATACGAATGGTATGACTATACCGCAGCAGCCCTTAGGCGTAACAATTTTGACCCGACTCTGCGCGTAAGAAATACGGATATAGCGCCGGACTATGACGAGGTTATCATGATATCGAAGGATACAGCTTATATCGATGACGAAGGTCGTATCGTGAACGAAACGATAACACGACCGCTGAGCAGCCCTTTTGATTTCCTGCATACGCGAATCGTCAATATCTACCCTGACGAAACCGTATGGATCAATGACTTCAGAAATTCCTACAATGAGCCTTATCTCCGGATGTACTTTAATCATCCGGGATATGACCAATATCCGGTTGTTGGCATATCGTGGGAGCAGGCAATGGCTTTCACTGTTTGGCGTACTAACCTGTTGAAAAAATCGATGAACGTTCCTGAAGGAATGCATTTCGAGCCTTTCCGGCTACCTACCGAAGGCGAATGGGAATATGCGGCGCGCGCCGGTAAGAGCGAAAATAAATATCCCTGGTCAATCGAAGGGTTGAAAGATACCAAGGATTGTTTTATGGCCAACTTCAAACCGGGCGATGGCAACTATACGGAAGACGGACACCTGATACCGGCGCGGGTGGGTTCGTTTTCGCCGAATGAGTTCGGACTGTTGGACATGGCCGGTAACGTAGCGGAGTGGACCTCAACAGCTTACTACGAATCGGGGCCAAAAGAGATGAGCGACCTCAACCCCGAACTGCGTTATAATGCAGCTAAAGAAGACCCTTACAACATGAAAAAGAAAGTCGTACGGGGTGGCTCTTTCAAAGATGTGGCGCTTTTTATCCGCTCGGATATGCGTACCTTTGAATACCAAAACGAGACGCGCTCCTTCATCGGCTTTCGCTGTGTAAGGACGCATGTAGGCTTTTCAACCTCAAAAAAGGGGAAGAAGTAGTGGTTCATCCTGCTATGGAGTAAATGTTGGTAGAAAATCAGAAATAAAATGAACATCCCCCTGCCCCCCTGCCTGTCGGTAGACACGGCTTCAAAGGGGGAATTGGAGGAACTGAAAAAAATAATTCTCTTAATTCTTAATTGAATAAGTTATGGGAAAGTATAAAAGATATAAAAACCGGTTTGAAATGTTTCTCTCAAGTGAAAAAGGAAGGCGTATACTTTCTTTCTGCTATAGCTGGGGAGCGGCAATCGTTATTATTGGAGCGTTATTTAAGATAATACATGCCCCTTACGCCAACCAGATTCTAACAACGGCAATGATATTCGAAGCCTTGGTGTTCATTATTTCGGGTTTTGAATTTCCATCAACCGAATATCATTGGGAAGATGTTTTCCCTGTGTTAGAATCAAAGAACCCGTTAGACCGTCCGAAATTTTCCGGAGACGGAGATAGTTATTTGGGAGGTGGCGTTAGCGATGGCTTATGCGAAGGCGCTGGAGGTGTTAGCGGCTTTGCCGGAGGTATAGGTGGAGGTATGGTTGTCATCGGTGATATACCCGGCGGCGCTTATCCCCCTTCGGAAAGCTCACAGAAAGAGGGCGTACCACCGCCCACGCCACAAGCGCTCGTCAGTAAAGGGATGGCTACCATGGGCCTTGACATCTCCGAACAAGATGCCGATTTGTTAGCCGAAAGCATTAAAAAACTGAACTGCGCCGCCGAACAGATTGCGAAAATGGCCGACCTGACCGACGCCACCCAATCGTATATCGACCAGATAGCAGCCGTCTCGCATAACTTAGAGAAGTTCAGCGTGATAACCGGCGCGCTTGGCGAAGTTTCCGATTCTTTGATCAATTCGTGCAACGTCATTTCGGGAAAAGCAGAAGAAGGTGCAGAAAAAACGCCTAAGAGCTATGCTGAGAACATGTTCAAACTCAATGAGAATCTGTCGGGCCTGAACCATTTCTACGAAACACAACTGACAGGTATCCGAACGCAGATGGATACAATCCTGCATATCAATGCAGGCCTGAACCGCATCCGTGAGCTGTATGATAACTCGGTTGTCGATAGCATCAACTTCCGGAGCGAAAACGAGCGTATGGCGCAACTATTATCCCAATTGAATCAGGTCTACAGCCGTCTGTTGCAAGCCATGACTGTCAACGCAAACACCGGCGGCTACCCCCCGCAGGGCGGCTATTCCCAACCACCAAGATATTAGGAATTATGAATTATGATATAAAATCATAATTATCATATATTTCAAATTAATCATAGTTTAGACAAAATCAAATAAATCACAGTTCAGACAAATGGCTCGATTAGCAAACAACCCCAATTCGCCTCGGCAGAAGATGATCAACCTGATGTATTTAGTGTTCATCGCCCTGTTAGCGCTCAATGTCTCTTCGGAGGTGTTGGAAGGATTCGAATTGGTCGAAAACAGTCTGCGTACATCTACTAAAAACGCTACGCAACGAAACGAAGAAGTACTGTCGAATCTGGGCAAAGCGTTTGCGGAGAACGAAGCAAAAGTGGGCGAATGGTTTGGAAAAGGATTAGAGGTTAAAAAGCAAACAGACGATTTATATAATTATATCAACGAACTTAAAATCAGAATTGTAAAAGAAGCTGATGGCAAAAAGGGGGATGTTGAAAATATCATCCAGAAAGATAACTTGGAAGCCTCCTCGCGTGTGATGCTTGCCCCTTTTATTGGAGAAGGCGAAAAGTTAAGAGAACATATAGAGAGTTATCGCAATAACATGTCTGAAATGGTAGCCGATTCGGGGAAACAATCCATGTTTGAACTCATCCTAAGTACTGACCCGCCAAAGAAAAAGGGAATCATTGCTCATTCATGGGAATCAGCGCTTTTCGAGAATATGCCGGTTGCCGCCGCAGTCACCTTACTCACCAAACTGCAGAGCGATATACGTTTTGTTGAAAGCGAAACGCTCACTACCTTAGTCAATAATGTAGATGTCGGCGATTACCGCGTCAATGTATTGAACGCTTTTGTCATCCCTAAAAGCCAGATAGTCACAAGCGGAATGCCCTTCGAAGCGCAAATTGTGCTGGCGGCTGTCGATTCGACCAAACGTCCCGAATATTTTTTAGGCGAAACACGCTTGAAAGACAACACATTCATTGTCAACACGTCCGGAGTTGGTGAGCGAACAGTAGCGGGTAGGGTAGTAGCCGACGGCGTAGCCTATCCATTCGAAACCAAATTTTCAGTGACCGAATCGTCGGCGACAGTGGCGCCACTCCTGATGGAGTTCTTATATGAAAGTATTGATAACCCTATTAGAATAGCCATGCCCGGCGTTCCGAGCGGATCTTTAACGGCAAGTCTGAAAGGAACCGGAAAAATTATCCAAAAGGAAGGAAATCTCTGGACTGTCAGTGGACTGAGTATTGCTTCCGAAAAAGTTGAAATTGTGCTTTCGGGAAATGTAGGTGGACGAATGACATCAGAAAGTATAACGTATAAAGTCCGCTCATTACCAGACCCACAGGCTTATCTTTCTTATACAGAAACAGAGGGACGGATTCGAAAATTTACTACAGGAAGTATTGCTAAACGAAATCTTGTTGCTGCATTAGAGAATGGCGTTCAAGCCGCTATTGATGATGGAATATTGAATGTAGCACATCCGGTAACAGAATTCACACTTAGACGGTATGATAACAGAGGTATTTCAATTCCTTATCCATCCACTAACGGCAATTTTACTCAGGAACAAAAAGATTTAATCAAGGGAATGTCAACTGGAACAAGTTTTATAATTTCCGATATCAAAGCGCTCGATCCGGCAGGAAGACCAATAGGCCTCAAATATGCAATGGAAGTAAGGATAACTAATTAATTAACAATATACAAAATGAGACGATACTATATAGGTGCAATGCTGATAGCGTTTGCCATTTGTGTGCAGGCACAAAATGCTCCGGTTCGCACCAATCGCGCCGCCGATAGGAACACACAGCAGGCGTCAGGGGCAAATACCAATCGCTCGACCGAATTGTCTGTGCGTGCACAAATGATGAACGAGCAACTGACACAAGAGATTGGAAATGCACGCTGGGTTCGTAATATTTTACGCGAACTTGATCTTACCAAAGAAAAAAACGCTCCGCTCTATTATCCGGTACAAGAGATGAACGGAATGAAAAATTTATTTACTACACTGTTTCATCTCTTTAGCGAAGAAAAGATTAAGGCATATAATTATCGGGCTGATTATGAGTCGTTTGAAGAGGATAACTTGCTATCGTTTCAAGATATGCTCAAACAATTTAAAATCTTATACGATGCAGTTCCTGGTAGTGGAAACCTTCCAGTTCGGTATATCATCAATGCAAGCGATATACCATCAAGGGAAGTAAATAAACTGTATGTAAAAGAGGCTTGGTTTTTTGATCAAAAAAATTCTACTTACGATGTCAAGACTTTGGCAATATGCCCAATAGCAGAGATGACTTTGGAATCCGGAGAAGAATTGCGGCAGGGCATGTTCTGGGTCAAGTATGAAGATATTCGTCCTTTTATCAAAAACAACTACATCATGACGTCGAACATCAACAATGCCAAGACCTATACTATGGACGACTTTTTCCGTCGCAGGATGTACGATGGCGAGATTATCCAGACCGACAACCTGATGAACCTGCCGTTAGCGATGCTTTTTGACAAAAACGAGATCGCCGAAGAGCAGCAGCGCATAGAAAATCAGTTACGCACTTTCAACGAAGCCTTGTGGATACAACCCGATACGACCACTGTCGTATTAAATAAACGCGAAGCGCGAAAAACCACAACAGTAACGCGGGGTTCAACCGTAAAAGCGCCACCCAAAGAAAAAGCCCCTAAACAAGCCAAAACACCCCCAGCCGAAAAAGCCGCCTCTACCAAATCTGCCCCTACCCGTAGCATCCGACGCTAGCCCACATAACAAGAAGCATCTCGTATTATTTTGTAAGTCGGAATCCCCAGAATCGTTTGGGCCAATTTTTTAACACTACAAATTTTTTCTCATAAAGGGGGCATGCTACATTTTCAAGGCATCCCAAAAAAGGTCACGAAAAACCCGGCTTTGCGCTTTATCCGATGTATCTTTACACGTTTTTTACTACAATCATACTAATGTTTCGCATTTCTGAATCTTAAAAAAGTTAAACCTGGCAAAAAAGGTAATTACTCAGGTCTCCGTAGGAGACTGACATGGATAACCCTGAGTAAGCGAAGCGTCACTCAGGGTAGATGTGCCACCCGAATCCTCA
>CAYUAK010000165.1:0-15964 GCA_964442765.1 uncultured Tannerella sp.
AAACCCGCTAAAGTCTTTATGGATGCGATAGCAACTGAAAAGAAAAAAGCAAAAAAATAATCAATTTAAAAAACTAATCGATTATGCCAAGCGGTAAAAAAAGAAAAAGACATAAAATGTCTACGCATAAGCGCAAAAAAAGGCTGAAAAAAAATAGACATAAAAAGAAATAAGTCTGGATTAGGAATGTAGAAAAGAACAAACTAAATAAAGATAATTTATTTATGTTTGTTCTTTTTGGTTTTGTAAAAGCAAAAGAAGTTGTGGTAAGTGAAATAATAGTAGACGTCAATCCAAAAGAAGTTTTTATTGCCTTGTTGGAAGACAAATCGCTTGTCGAGTTTCATAAAGAAACCCGCGATGAATCTTTTGAGGTAGGCGACATCTATTTTGGTAAAGTAAAAAAAATCCTCCCTGGCCTTAATGCCGCGTTTATTGATGTAGGATGCAAGAAAGAAGGATTCCTTCATTATCAAGACCTTGGCTCGAATTTCAATACGCAGCAGAAGTACATGAAAAGGTTGCTTTCGGGAGATAAGAAAAACCCGATTTTTTCAAAGTTACAAATATTGCCTGAACTGCCAAAAGACGGGAAAATCTCAGATGTGCTGACTGCAGGTGAGGACATCTTGGTTCAGATAGTGAAGCAACCCATCTCTACCAAAGGGCCTCGACTGACAGCCGAGCTTTCGTTTGCAGGGCGCTACCTTGTATTAATGCCCTTTTACGACAAGGTGTCCGTCTCCAATAAAATTAAATCAAACGAAGAACGCGCTCGCTTGCGTCAGCTTATTTTGAGCGTGAAATCCAAAAATTTCGGCGTGATCGTTCGCACTTCTGCTGAAGGTAAGAAAGTGGCCGAATTAGACCATGAGCTTAAAATGCTGCAAAAGCGGTTTGATGATAATTTTATAAAACTGCCCAAAGCCAAGAACCCGTCCCTATTTTATGAGGAGACCTCGCGTATGGTCAGCTTGTTGCGGGATTTGCTGAACCCTACCTTTGAGCATATTTCTATTAACGACAAGGACGTTTTTAATAATGTGCTTGATTATGTAGCGCTTATCTCACCGGAGCAAAAAGACATCGTCAAACTGTATACGGGCGAGATTCCCATTTTTGACCATTTCGCTGTCACGAAGCAAATTAAATCGTCGATGGCCAAGACAGTGACGTTCAAAAATGGCGCTTACCTGATCATCGAGCATACGGAGGCAATGCATGTTGTGGACGTAAACAGCGGCAACCGAACCAATAAAAACGGGAACGAACCGGAAGAAAATTCGTTTAACGTGAATATAGCGGCAGCGGATGAGTTAGCGCGTCAGTTTCGTTTGCGGGATATGGGCGGGATTATTGTCATTGATTTCATTGATATGACCGAAAGTGTACATCGTCAGAAATTGTTGGATCATATCACCGAAGCCATGTCAAAAGACCGAGCGCGTCATAATATACTTCCATTGAGTAAGTTCGGTATCATGCAGATAACTCGACAACGGGTGCGACCTATTCTCGATATTGAGACGACAGAGAAATGTCCGACATGCTTAGGCACCGGAGAGTCAAAGCCGTCCCTGCTGTTTACGGATACCTTGGAAGAGAAAATCGATGTGCTTACAAATAAGCTAAATGTGAAGAAGTTTAAACTTCATGTTCATCCTTACGTACATGCGTTTATAACGAAGGGAGTGTTGTCAATTCAACTGCATTGGAAATGGAAGTATTGCACAGGAATGAAAATTATCCCGGATCAACGCCTTGGTTTGCTCGAATATAAGTTTTTCGATACGGAGAATAATGAGTTCGACGTAAACGACCAACTTGAAATTAAATAGATTCCAGTAGTTCGTAATCTGTATATTAGGATTTAAATCTCAATTCTCAATTAAAATGAGTTATTTATTTACATCAGAATCGGTGTCGGAAGGGCACCCTGACAAAGTAGCCGATCAGATATCGGATGCTATATTAGACGCTTTTTTAGCGTTAGACAAATTATCTAAAGTGGCCTGTGAGACATTAGTAACGACCGGTCAAGTCGTTGTGGCAGGTGAGGTCAAGTCAAAAGCCTACGTAGACATTCAAGAAACTGTGCGTAGTGTCATCGAAAAAATCGGTTATACGAAAAGCGAATATCAGTTTGAGGCGCAATCTTGTGGCGTTCTTTCGGCTATCCATGAGCAAAGCGCAGATATAAGCCGTGGTGTAGAAAGAGAAAACCCCTACGACCAGGGTGCTGGCGACCAGGGGATGATGTTTGGATATGCTACGAATGAAACCGACAATTATATGCCGTTAGCGCTCGATCTGGCTCACACTTTACTCAAAGAATTAGCCGTTATACGAAAAAAGGAAATTGAAAAAATGCCCTATCTTCGTCCGGATGCTAAGAGCCAGGTTACTATCGAATATGATGACAATGGTACGCCTTTGCGCATCGATGCCATTGTCATTTCGACGCAGCATGATGAATTTATTAAAGCCGACGCTGACCAGTCGCAGGCGTTAGCCGACTGTCACATGCAAGAGCGGATAACTAACGACGTTAAACAAATATTAATTCCAAGGGTGAGAGCGCTTTATCCCGAAAAAATACAAGCTTTGTTTAACGACCGGATAGCCTATTATGTAAATCCAACCGGCAAGTTTGTGATAGGAGGGCCGCATGGCGATACTGGTTTAACCGGGCGAAAGATCATCGTAGATACTTATGGAGGGAAGGGCGCACATGGCGGAGGCGCTTTTTCGGGCAAAGACCCGTCGAAAGTAGACCGCTCAGCCGCTTATGCTGCACGTCATATTGCTAAGAACTTAGTAGCAGCTGGGGTTGCGGATGAGCTGTTAGTTCAGGTATCATACGCCATTGGGGTAGCACAACCCATGAATATATTTGTCAATACCTTCGGACGGGCCAGGGTGGAGCTATCCGATAGCGAGATAGCAAAAAAGGTAGCGTCTCTTTTCGATATGCGTCCCAAAGCTATTGAAGAGCGCCTTAAACTACGAAATCCAATTTATTTGGAAACAGCCACTTACGGCCACATGGGGCATACGCCGTTAATCATCCGAAAAACATTCACTTCGCGATATACCGAGCCGGTCGTTGTAGAAGTAGAATTGTTCACCTGGGAGAAATTAGACTATATAGCAAAAGTAAAAGAGGCATTCGGAATTAAGTAACAACGGCATCCCAGCCATTGATGCAGAAAATCGGCGCTATTCTCTGTGCTGAGAAAGCAAAAAAAGCAGGTATCTCACGATAACTGCTTTTTTCGTTTACCGGTTGCCCAGGTAAATAGTATTGTAATAATGAATAATGAAATCTTATTAAGGTAGAGAGTATTGTGCAACGCATCTGACCCTGAGCGGTGTAGTCTTAAGCTGATGTGGCGTATTGCCGGCGCCTCCTATCAGCGATCTACTGCCCAAACCACCAAACACAGTCCAGACGCTTGTGCCTGAAGTAGTGGAAGCATCCGTTGCGCTCCAATAATAATTGTTGGACAATAACTCAAATGTGGGGCATACTTTCTTAATATCATGCTGTAATATCCAGATAGCCTGTAATTCCTTTTGTGTCGGAAGTCGCCAATAACCGGCTGGCACATTGGGATACGGGTTGCCACTGTCGTTTTCGGTGTACGTACTGCACAAATTAAGCGCCCACGGCATTAATGCGTTGGAATTTACGTCAAATTTTGCAACTCGCAAGGCAAAATAGAGCGTTGCGTTCACGTATGAATTTTCATCTCCTGCAATGTTAGAAATCGGAGGGCTAATAGTAGCTTTACTGCCGAAGCTTAATGCCTGAACAGGCATTACGGAATTAAGGTCAAAGCGGATGGTAGGGAACTCATAACCGGCATTATCTACACCGCGCAAAATCATAGGGTTCAAAGCTTCGCCGTCGCGAACACAGCGCGCCCAATATTTCTCAACTCTTTCAAAATGTCCGACATTTCCATAACGGAAATTAACATATTGCGATTGCGTTGAATATAGTGCATTGGCAGTTGAGCTCCAGTAAGTATCAGCCGGAACGCCATTACGAGAGAAGTTAGATGAAGGATAATAATTATAGCTTTCATACGTGATCCACATTGCCATTAATTGAGCTTGCGCGGGCAGGTACCATTTAATATCTGTCGTAGCAAGCGCTCCAGTGGAGTTCTTGATAGACGGGCGGTTTTTGTAGGCGCAATAATTAATAGCAGCATAAGGAGAGGCATGGTAGTTAAACCCGCCGGAATAATTAGCAGCGTCGAAAACGGAAATGGCAGGATAACGTCCGTTATAAAGTGGATTATTTGTTAAAGTGCCGTTATTGCCAAAAATAGGCATAGTACTGAATTCATACAATTGTTCCGTATATAAACCGGCAGTATAGAGACTGTCATCGGAAGCAGACATATTGTTATACCCAAATCGTCCAACGAAGATAGCCGGTAATTGGGAGACGTAAACTTTCTTTGAACCATTTGCGTTAGTTAAGGTGAGGATGCCGGTTCGATTGGATGTTGTTAAATTTTCATTCAGATGCAGATACACAGCAGAGGCTGAGCCAGAAGACCAGGAAGAAGAAGCTGAGAGTGTATAGAGGCGTTCATGCGAGATTTCCAGCCATGAGGCGTCGGAAGTGACGCTTGTAAATTGTTCACCCGGCAATAACGGTTCGCCTACAATAAAGTGTGCATCGTAGGTCAGTCGGGCTGGGAATGAGAGGCACTGCACAATATTTCCGGCTCTGAGGCAAATATTGCCGCTGAAAATAATATCCTGCCAGTTCGGTAATCCAGAAATATCAAAGCCAAAACTGCCACAATGACCTTTGTCTAATAAGATTTGGGCATCTTGAAATCCATTGGGAGCCAGTGGGAAGTTAGCGCGGGTGGTATCAATATTTATTAATTTTATTTGTTGTCCAAGTTTGATAGTCGGGTTATTATTATTAAAGGTTTTAAAATCGAAATAGATAGCTTGTGCATCTGAGCAGAAGTTGATAGTTGCAATACCTGTGGATTGATCAAAATCTATTTCCGTTTTGTTCAGTGTCAGGTAGGTGCCGAGAATATCCCCGTTCACAGGGACATCATTCCATGGTAGTACTTCCAATGAAATCAATGGTTCCAATTCTTGTCCTTTGACCGTTATATATAATGTATAGATATAGTTCCTTAATACGGCCAGGTTGGTAGGTGTCGTTTGTAGGGTATAATATTTTGTTACGACCTTATTACCCTCACTGGCTGACAGGGTAGGGATGGTGATTTTTATTTGGGATGTTGTTGCGGTTGTATAGGAGGTGCGTAAGTTTTCATATAGATATAATGAGTCGATAAGGCCTCCATTGGTCGTATTAAAAGAAGCGCCACGTCGTGTTGTCGCTAAACGTTCGGGGTAGTCAAAATAGCCGATGCCACTGGTAGGGGTAATAGGTTCTCCTTCGAAAGCTGTTGTACTGTCCGGCGCATTTACTATTTGGACAGCTATGCGGTTGTAATCGATTTCGAGGTCAGAGGGAAAAACAACATTGTTTTTGGTGACGTGGATTCGAACTTTAGCTACATTTCGGAGTATATGAACTTGACCTTCGAAGGCAGTACCGTTGAAGGTCAAGTTAGCTTTGCCGCTCATATAAAAATAGGTATCGCGAAAGTTAGCGCCGCTATTACGGGGTATAGGGACTTCGGTGGCAGAAAGTTTTTTTGGTTTTAGATGATTGGCAAAGACTTCTACTCTGGCGCCTGATGAAATATTGTCCACTTCGTAAGAAATACTGATGATTGAGTCTATCTGACTGTCGAAGTCGGCAACTCCGAATGTGTCGCGTCGGATAGGTGTTGTGGAAACACCCTGAAACAAATTGACAAAGAGGGTATCTACACTATTTTCCAAGGCGCTGGCATCTTCTCCGGCATAAGTAGTTACACTTTTCGGGGGAACAAGAATTTTCAAGGACACTTTCTTATGATCCAGATTGTCGGGATCATCAGGAGTCTGCTCCTCAACAAGATTATTACAATCGAATAATTCTAATAAAAAAAATCCTAACAGGATAAGTAATGCTATTCGTTTCATCTTACAATAAAAGTTTTCCGTTCAACACACACTTTAAATCACTCATTATTACATTATTACAACATAGAAAAAATGCAAAATTATTAATTGCTAAGAGGTTTTTTCTATAATTGAAGCGCAAAAGTAGAAAGTTATTTCAATATTTGGTCTCTACAAGTCTCTACATTTTCGATTAAAAAATATTCTAACAGCTCTACCAATCTCTACATTATTTTGCAATTATCTAATAAACAGAACTATGCGTAAGTAATGATTTTTTCAAAAAATTAACCTTCTTTTTGACTTTCATTTCCCGTTTTTATAGCTTTCCGGAGCAGCTCGGAGGCAAAAACAAACTCTTCGAGAGCCAGGTTGGTGGAGAAGACGACCTCCTCTTTCGTACCACTCCATTCTTTGATGCCTTCCTTGATAAAGAGGATGTTCTCGCCGATATTCAGTACGGAGTTCATATCATGCGTATTGATAACGGTCGTCATGCCGTATTCGTAAGTGATACTGCGGATTAGGTCGTCAATAATAAGCGATGTCTTCGGGTCTAAACCGGAATTAGGCTCATCGCAGAACAGGTAGCGGGGCTGTAAGACGATAGCCCGTGCAATAGCAGCCCTTTTCATCATCCCGCCGCTTATTTCCGACGGATAACAATGATACGATTCTGTGGCTAAATCGACGCGCTCTAAACATTTCATAGCTATCCTTTTACGCTCACGCAGCACTTCCCGTGTGAACATTTCCAACGGAAACATGACATTTTCTAATACGGTCATGCTGTCGAAAAGGGCCGATCCCTGAAAGAGCAAGCCCATCTCACGCCTCAGTGCTAAGACTTCATTTTTGCCCATATTCAAGAGATTACGGCCATCAAAAATGATTTCTCCCGAATCCGGAGCTATTAATCCTATTACATTTTTCAGCAAAACGGTTTTGCCTGAACCGCTCCTTCCGATTATCAGGTTCGTCTTCCCGGTCTCAAAGATAGCGCTAATATTATGAATGACGTATCTTCCGTCGTAGGATTTTGTGATATTCCTTATTTCAATCATCTTATGCAAGCAAAATATGGGTTAAAATAACATCGGCTAATAATATCATTACACTACTCATTACTACGGCGTTGGTGCTGGCTTTCCCGACCATCAGCGAACCGCCCTTCACCATGTAGCCGAAATAAGAGGCGATAGAGGCGATGATAAAGGCATAAACGATTGATTTAATGATGGAGTAGTTGACATAATAGGCGTTGAAATAGAATTGCAAACCGAACTCAAACTGGGCAGGTGTCATGCCGCCTCCAACGGTATAGCTGGCAAAGATACCACCGGCAATGCCTGTGAACATGCTGAAAATGACCAATACAGGGATGAAAATCATCAATCCTGCTATCTTAGGCAGGATAAGGAAATTGGCGGAATTGACGCCCATCATTTCTAAGGCGTCAATCTGTTCGGTGACACGCATCGTGCCTATTTCGGAAGCAATGTTACTGCCAACCTTGCCGGCCAGGATAAGACACATGATGGAGGAAGAAAACTCCAGCAGGATGATTTCGCGTGTTGAATAGCCAATAGTAAATTTGGGAATAAGCGGCGATTCGATGTTCATCGACAACTGAATTGCGATGACAGTACCGATAAAAAGTGAGATGATGACCACAATCCAAATAGAATCAATGCCCAGCTTGTAAATCTCTTTCACTAACTGCTTGTAAAACACGCTCCACCGCAATGGAATAGTCAGTGTCTTCTGCAAAAGAAGCACATATTCGCCTAACTGATGTAACGCTTTTCTGAGCATTATTTATTTGATTATCATTATTACTATCTAAAAAAAACTTGTTAATCTTTTTAATCTTACTAAAATCATAGTTTTACTTTAAAAAGAACCGAAAGATATCATTCCCATTCGCATATAAAATGAGAGCAAAAACTAACGCCATGCCCGCTATTTGGGCGTATTCGAGAAACTTGTCGCTTGGTTTACGTCGGGTAACGACCTCATAGAGCAAAAACAGGACATGTCCGCCGTCTAATGCCGGAATAGGCAGAATGTTCATAAAGGCGAGGATAATAGACAGGAAAGCAGTCGTTTTCCAGAACGCATACCAATCCCAAACAGGAGGGAACAGATTACCGATAGCGCCAAAACCGCCTAAGCTTTTTGCCCCTTCTTTGGTGAACACATATTTCATATCGCCGACATACCCCTTTAATGTATTGACACCTAATCGTATACCGGCAGGAAAGGAGGTAAAGAAGTTGTAGGTAACAGTGACGGTCTCATAGATATTGAACGGCATTCGGCGCTCGAAGCCTATCAGTCCCTCATCGCTAACCGGAACGTTCAGTTCAAGGGTCAGGCCATCACGAAGGACTTCTATTGTAATGACTTTTCCCTGGTTTGATAATACTTCGACCGCAACGTCTGAAGCAAACAAAGTCGATAGACCATTGACGCCAATGATACGGTCGTTGGCTTGCAGTCCGGCTTCAATTGCTGTGGGAGCATTCACTTTATTAACAACCATTGGATAGCGGTAATTGGCAAAACCCGCCTTGTCGCGTAAAATCCTTTGCAAAATATCATCGGGGATAGGTATTTGAACCTCTTTTCCTTCGCGAAGAACCGTCACTGTTGTAGCGTTTATTACACTACGGAGGCAGTCTTCGTTCATCCGTTCGAGTTTTATAGAATCAGCTCTCAGCAGTATGTCACCGTCGGCAAACCCTATCTCTTTAAATGTGGGGCTGTACTCCATTCCGTAGGTAACGTTTTTGAGCGGCAGATAGGTATCGCCCCAATGCAGCAAGAGCATCGAATAGATTAGCAGAGCAAGGAGGAAGTTGAAGATAACGCCTGCGGTCATAATGAGGAGGCGCGGACCAGCCGGTTTGGATCGAAATTCGTAGGGTTGTGGCGGTTGAGCCAACTGTTCTTTATCGAGAGATTCGTCAATCATACCCGATATTTTGCAATATCCACCCATCGGAAGCCATCCAATGCCGTACTCTGTATCGCTATTTCGGGGTTTAAATTTGAATAATGAAAACCATGGGTCAAAAAAGAGGTAAAATTTTTCGACGCGCACTTTGAATAGTCGGGCAAAAATAAAATGTCCAAACTCGTGGATGAGTACTAATATTGAGAGACTTAGTATCAATTGCAGCGCTTTAATTAAAAAAGTTTCCATAGATTCAAATCAGTTTGGATGATAGTTAATAACGATATTTTGTTCAATTTATTATTTGATTGGCTAAGCGTCGGGCTTCAGCATCGGTTTGTATATAGTCCGTATATGCCGGAATAGCTAAGAAAGAAGCCTTCGTCATCGTTTGTTCGATGATGTCGCTCATCTGTAAAAAGCCGGTTTTGCCTTGCAGAAAGGCTTCGACAGCTATCTCATTGGCCGCGTTCAGGATACAGGGCATGTTACCGCCTCGGTCGATTGCCTCAAAAGCAAAGGCTAAGTTTCGGAACCGGTCGGTATCCGGTTTTTCAAAGGTTAGCGACCGGCAGGTTGTGAAGTCCAATCTTGGCGCATCGTTTTTGAGCCGTTGCGGGTACGAAAATGCGTATGAGATAGGCAGTTTCATATCGGGCAAGCCGAGTTGTGCCAGGATAGCGCCGTCCTCGAACTGCACCATGGAGTGGATAATAGATTGTGGATGTACGACGATTTCGATTTGTTCCGGATGGACGCCAAACAGCCATTTAGCCTCTATCATTTCGAATCCTTTGTTCATTAGGGTTGCCGAATCGATGGTCACCTTGGCGCCCATGTTCCATTTCGGGTGTTTGAGCGCCTGCTCTTTGGTAACTTGTTCTAATTCTTTTTTTGTTTTATTGAAAAAAGGACCGCCTGAAGCTGTCAGTATGATCTTTTCAATCGGGTTGTAATAGTCGCTTTTTAGACACTGAAAGATAGCCGAGTGTTCCGAATCGACCGGTATGATTGGGGTGTTATTTTCGTAAGCTAATCGGGTTATCAGTTCGCCTGCCACCACCAACGTCTCTTTGTTTGCCAAAGCGATAGCCTTTTTTGCTTTGATGGCTTCGATAGTAGGACGCAGACCGGCATATCCAACCAAAGCTATTAGTACCATATCTATTGGGCCGGCTGTAACGACCTGTGCTATGGCATCAACTCCCGCCCACACTTTAACAGGTAAATCTTCGAGCGCTTCTTTCACTTCGGGATATTTTTTTTCGTTGGCTATCACCACCGTGTCCGGCAAAAAACGATGCGCCTGCTCGATAAGCAATTCGGCATTATTATTAGCTGTCAGCGCATAAAGTTCAAATAGCCCGCTGTTTTCGCGAACCACTTCTAACGCTTGCACCCCGATAGAACCGGTAGAGCCAATAATCGCCAACTGTTTTGCCATCTTTTTTAATTACGAATTACGTCTGTACATTTATTCTATATTTCTCTATGTCCCTCTGTTTCTCTGTGTCTCTGTGCTGAAAATATCTCTGTGGTGAAACTCTCAAAAAGCAATATACTCTTCCGGATTCACCGGCGCGCCTTTGTGCCATAACTCGAAATGCAGATGCAGCCCGGTAGACAGTCGTCCTGTATTTCCAATGATAGCGATAGCTTCGCCGGCAACGACTCTGTCGCCAATCTCTTTTAAAAGTATTTCGTTGTGTTTATAGATTGACATGAAATCGTTTTTATGTTGTAAGGCAATGACATTCCCAAAATTAGGGTCAAAGCCGGTGTAGACGACTGCGCCGTCCAAAGTAGCCATCACATTGGCTTTGGGGGCTGCTGTAACGTCAATTCCAAAATGTGAGTTATTACTGTTGAAAGTCGATGTAATAATCCCATTCAATGGCTTATAGAAAAAGATTTCCGTCTGCAAAGGATTGGGATTCAGGGATGTCAGGTTATACTTTTCGTCATCTTCAAATTTTTTTGCAAAAGCGGTTTCGTAGTCGCCACGCGAGATATCGTAGTTTGCAGTAATATAAGATGAAGCGCGTGCTTCGTGTAATGAATCGATGCTCACATTACCCGACAAAATGGCAGTCAGGTTTTCGAGATAAAGCGTCTGAATAGCTATTTTTCTTTCTAAAGAATCAGCTCTGAGCGCATTTTTAAGAATTTCTTCCCGTATTTCCACGTCTAAGTATCCCGGCAGATAGTTCCGTATCGGCGTAAGGACAATGACGACAGAAGTAAGCGTAACTAAGACAAAGGCAAATAAGCCAATGTAAATGAACACAGTAAGCTGTGAAAGCCGGAAAGTCCAAACTTCTTCGAGCATGGCTTCGTTGAAGAATGAGAACTTATACTTGAACCGGATGCGATTCCAAAAAGATTTTTTGTTTTTAGTCATTGTTGTGCATTATTTCCAAATATCCGTCCGGTAAGGACAGGTTGATAGTTTTTGTATGATGTTGAATAGAGGTTGAGAGAGCTAAAGGGACGAGCAATTCGCTTCCCTGATAATCGACTGTCAATAGGATGTTCAGGGTGCGGTCGTCAACAGCTTTGACTTGTCCGATGACTTTGTGCCTGTTATCCAAAAGGGTATAGCCGATTAGTTCCCCGTCATCTTCGGAAGAAGCGATATCAGGAAGCGTGTATTTTGTAGGGAAAAATGCTGTTTTTCCTGACAAATAATTCACTTTTTCTACAGTATCTACATGTTCAAATGTGATGAGATAGGTAGAGGCGTTTTTTTGCCGGTAAGAAACGATGAAGAATGGGGTCAAGATGCCGTTTATCTCGCAAATAATGCAGAGGTCTTCACTCACAATTTCTTGCAACTCGGCCAAATCATAGTCGGTTGTTAAAGCGATTTCGCCTTTGACGCCGTGTGGTTTTGCGAAAGCGCCGATGGCTTGAATGTCTTCTTCTTTTACCACGAATGATTACGAATTATACGAATTATTTTCATTATGAAATCTGTTTACATCCCCCTGCCCCCTAAAAGGGGGACTGACACCTGACACCTATCCGCTTATACGGGTGATGCGGGCGCCGAGCTGGTTCAAGCGCTCGTCGATTTGGCGGTAGCCTCTGTCGATTTGTTCGATGTTGTCAATACGGCTCACCCCTTTGGCGCTCATGGCGGCTATCAGCAAGGCAATGCCGGCGCGGATGTCAGGCGACACTAATTGTGCGGCTCTCAGTTGATGTCGTCTGCCATGTCCGATAACGGTAGCGCGGTGGGGGTCGCAGAGGATGATTTGTGCTCCCATATCTATCAGTTTATCAACGAAGAACAGGCGACTTTCGAACATTTTCTGGTGTATAAGGACACTACCGATTGCTTGTGTTGCCACAACGAGTATAACGCTTAACAGGTCGGGCGTAAAACCTGGCCATGGGGCGTCGGTAATGGTCATGATAGAGCCGTCCATAAAGGTTTCAATCTTATACTGGTCTTGCGTTGGAACATAAATATCATCTTCGTGTCGTTCAAAACGAATGCCTAACCGCTGAAAAGTTTCTGGGATAAGGCCGAGATATTCATATCCTGTATTTTTGATTGTAATTTCGGAATGCGTCATAGTAGCCATGCCGATAAAACTGCCTATTTCAATCATATCCGGCAGGGTCGTATGTGTTGTCCCGTGAAGCTCATTGACACCCTCGATGGTGAGCAGGTTTGAACCGATGCCCGAAATCCGGGCGCCCATGTTATTAAGCATTTTTGACAACTGTTGGATATAAGGCTCACAGGCAGCATTATAAATTGTTGTTGTCCCTTCGGCCAATACTGCGGACATGATGATATTGGCTGTACCTGTCACAGAGGCTTCGTCTAACAGGATGTAACTGCCTTTTAATTGGGAAGCTGATAGTTCATAGATACGGTGGTTGTCGTTGAAACGGAGCGTGGCGCCTAACTTTTGAAGAGCTGTCAGGTGTGTATCTATCCTTCGCCGCCCTATCTTGTCGCCGCCAACCTGAGGAAGTAATGCCTTACCAAAACGTCCGAGCAAAGGGCCGATAAGCAGGACAGAGCCGCGTAAGGAAGCTGCTTTACGTGCAAAATCCTCCGAGTAGACATATTGAAGGTTGACCTCATCAGCCTGAAAAACATACGTATCGTCAGTCAAACGATCCGTCTTGACACCTATCTGCTGCAACAAATAGATGAGGTTGCGAATATCAAGGATATCGGGAATATTATGGAGTTCAACCTTCCCAGAAGTAAGCAATGTGGCACAGATGACCTGCAAAGCCTCATTTTTTGCGCCTTGCGGGTAAAGGTCACCATTGAGTGCATGACCCCCTTCGATGATAAATGAACTCATTGTCCTTTGCGTGAATGATTCTTTTTGTTCTTTTTACCTGTGTTCTTCGGAGGAGGCGCTTCTATTAAATCGGCGGCATCGGCTATCTGAACCATATCTTCGTACCGAATAATTCGCCCTTCCGAGATATTTGCCAAGTCTGTCAGAATTTTATCATTATCAACCGAATCTTTGTTCCACGTCAAGTAGGATTTTTTCATTTGATTGACAATCAGGCGGATGAGTTCTTCTTTTGCCTCGCTTTCTTCCATTTCGGCGGCTTCAAAAATCATACGTTCGAGTATTTCGCCGTAATGGCGGTAGATGATTTCCGAATCGTGATAGGGGATATGAGGCGGTCGTTTGTTGAGCTGGTCTTTCCGGATGACCTCGTAGGGATAATCAACATCTAACTTGAAATCCGACATGATAGCTAAGTGATCCCACAGGATATGTTTGAAATCGCTCACATCGCGCAGATGGGGAAACATGTTTCCCATGATACTGATAATCGTATTGGCGCAAAGATTACGTTCATCCCTGTCTGTCAGGGTAAGGCAATGGTCTACCATCTTTTGAATATAGCGTCCGTATTCCGGCAGAGACAGCCTTTTGGCTTTTGTATTATACTCCATATAAATTAATTAAGCATTTAAAATTCCCCTTTGAAGGGGGTTAGGGGGATGTAATTTTCAATAGAAATTCAGTTATCACTTCCACAAAAGATTCGCGGGGTATAGCGCCTGAATAGGATTGCGGATTTCCATTTGCCGGAATGAAGAAGTAGGTAGGGATGCTGTTAATTCTGAAAAACCGTGCTAATTCCTTTTCATTATCCGTGTTAATTTTGTAGAAATTGACTTTCCCTTTATACTCTTTAGCCAGTTCTTTCAGAATGGGTTCCACTTTTTTACATGGGGCGCACCAGTCGGCATAGAAATCAATGATACAGGGGAGGTTGCCTTCGTAAACAAACCGGTCTTTATTTTTCTCGAAGTTGTAAATTTTTTCGAGGAAGTCTTTTTTGGTTAAAGCGACCACCTCACCCGATGGACTATCCTTTTTCGTGTAGCCCGTTTGCGCAAAAACGCTTAATGCAATTACTAAAATCGCAGCTCCTAAAAGCGTGAGTTTGAATATTTTCATTCGTAAGAAACTTTTTAAACAGGCTGCAAAGTTAGTAATTATTATTGAGAAACATGAAAAACATTTCGTAAGTCTCAAAAAAGGGTTATTTTTGCGCTTTTGAAATCCGATAATTTTCAAATAAATATGGATGAGACGTTACAAAAATTTATTCTTGAACATGCAAAGGATGATACGTCCAAGCTGCTTTTATTTGCTTCCCGTTATCAGGATGTAGACATAAGAAGGGCAGTTGTTCAAATAGAGGCTCGAAGAAAGATAAAAGATAAAGCGCCGGATTGGTACTGGGATGACCGGTTGATTTATCCTTCGGCGCTTGCAGCCGAGCAATGTTCTTCGGCTCTAACGGCAATGTATAAGCAACGCTTCGTACAAGGGGATGACATCCTTTACGATTTGACAGGCGGCTTGGGCATAGATACATTTTATTTTGCACAAAAAGCTAAGCAGGTACTGTTTATTGAGCAAAATAAAGCGTATTGTGAGGCTGCGCTTGCTAATTTTCAAACGCTTGGACTTACTAATGTTCAAGTCATCCACAACGATGCTTTCTCGTTTTTAAAAGAAAAGAATAATGCAACCATCTTTTATATTGACCCTTCCCGTCGCGGACGCGATAACAGGCGTTTGTTTTCTATCAGCGACTGCGAACCCGATATTAGCAAAATATATCCTCTTTTGCCTGCCTCAAAAAAGCTGATTATCAAGCTATCGCCCATGTTGGATATAACTCAGGCATTGACTTGTATCCCATCAGTTCAGGAAGTACACATCCTTTCAATTAAGAACGAATGTAAAGAACTGTTGATAGTCACAGCCCCGCTCGCTCAGTGTGCCCCGCTAATCCATTGCGTAAATATTTTAGTAGATAATACCGAGCAAACCTATACTTTCCATTTTCCAGAAGAGCAGACAGTTGTTTCTCCCATAGCGGTTCGGATAGGTCAGTACTTGTTTGAACCCAACGCTTCCCTATTAAAAGCCGGCGCCTTTAAAACGGTTGCCATGTTGTATGGAGTAGAAAAACTTCACACAAACAGCCATTTGTACACATCCGACCAACTGGTAGCATCATTTCCTGGAAGGTGTTTTGAAATTATGGATGTCCTTCCTTTCAGCAACCGTTTATGCAAGACAATTGCTCTATCTATCCCGCACGCTAATATATCCGTGCGTAATTTTCCACTCACGGTTGAAGAGTTACGAAAACGCACCCGTATATCAGACGGTGGAGACATTTATTTGTTTGCCACCACCATACCTGACAACCAAAAAGCGCTGATAAAATGTCGAAAACCTTCGTAAATCCACCTCTTTGCAAGCAATGTCACAATAATGAGAAAAGATCACAGCAATTCAGAGTAAAAATATTTCATATTGATTTCCATATCGTTATAACACTTCAGAAAAATAATTTTCCGGCTATTTATAACGTTTTTTGTAATTACTCAGGGTGTATAAAAGTCCGAAGGACTTGTATATGAATAAC
>CAYUAK010000166.1:0-8185 GCA_964442765.1 uncultured Tannerella sp.
AAAGTCCGGAGTGGTAATGACCGGCCTTTCATTCGGTCTTAAGCTTTCCCGCATCAACCGGTTAAGCTCGTCGAACCATTGCCCGTACATCTCGTCTGTCCAGTCGCCTTTTATATCATTGGGGCGAATGGTCGTGCCGGGAATGAGTTCTATCTCGCCGATATTCATCAGCCGCTCGTTTTGGGCGTAGCCGGTCGTTGCGATGCCGGTCAGAAGAAAGATTCCGATTATTAACTCAATATATTTTTTTTGTATCATACTTTTCGTGTTCTACAGGTTAGGGGACAAAGGTACGGCTGATACGGTTACCCGAAGCGTCGTAGGTGTAATCGAATCCCGGTTGCGATGGTGGCGTGATTTGGACGTTCAACTGTCCGCCTGACTGAACCTCGAAAGCGCCGTTAATGTTAATATAACCCGACGCTACGAGATATAGCAACTGTTTGATAAGCGCGCCTTGCATGTTGAATATATATTTATATGAATAATTGACAGCAAAAGTACAATAATTTTTTGAATACACAATTTTTTAGCTTTATTTTTTTTATTTGAATTATTGAGGCCGTTCCAAAAAGTTATTTATATCTGACTGCAAGGACGCAAAGGTTTTCAAAAAGAACACAACGAGCATAATGTAAGATATTTACAAACAGGCCTTTTGCGTTTTCTTTATACCTTTGCGGTAAAAATATAAATCGGAGTGGAGTATCTAAACTGTTGGGAAGAGACGAAATTTTTCACAGTAATTAAAAATTTTCATTACTTTTGCGCTTGAAAAAACAAAGTTTTTCGGGAAGAAGGGCATATCAGCTTCTATGCTATAAACAGAAAAATGAAAATTGAAAACTAAATATATTATGAATACCAACAGACGAAAATTTATTAAGACTACTGCTATTACAGCAGGTATGATTGGCATAGGCGCTGTAACCGGCCTTCACTATCTCCATGCACAGAACGTAACTCCGAAAGATATGTATATCAAGGCCGACAATGACGAGCCGGTTTATGCAGGATGGGGTATAGTAAAAAAACTGACAGCGCTGAATAAGGTCGACAATTCACCCCTCCCTGTTTCATGGAGTTCATCCGACGAAGCAGTTGCTTTTGTCAGAAATGGTTATGTAACAGCAGTAAAGGAGGGCGCTGCAACTATCTCAGCTAAAACTGCGGACGGCAAAGTTGCAACGTACACAGTTACTGTAAGTCCGACACCACGCAAGAAACTAAGCGACGGGGCGCGTAAAGTGCGGTGTGAAGGCGCCAAATTGGTGGTAGGGCCGGATAAAAAACCCTTGTTTGTCAATGGCACTAACACAGCTTGGTATGGACTGTGGGATGGGTTCGGACTTAGTCGGTGGGATGCCAATGCATGGGACAAGCATTTTGCCGAATTGCATGAAGCGGGCATCAATATGACACGTATATGGATGATATGCAGCGGCACCGAAATGCAGTACGACGAGTTGGGCTATTGCATAGGCATGAATAGTGTGTTCTGGGACAATGCCGACAAATTGTTTGAGATAGCCGAGCGCCACGAAGTGTATATCATGGCAACGATGTGCTCTCACAATTGCTTTTTAAGTCGTAATGCACGTTCATCGGAATGGTTAAAAATGCGGGACGATAACGATTACATGGATGCTTATATTGGGAACTTCCTGATACCGTTTGCTAACCGCTACGGCTCAAATGATTACTTTGCTTCTATTGACCTGATGAACGAACCGCATCAGGCCGGTAACAGTAAAAGCCCAGCCCGAATTGAATGGCGTAAGTTCTTTGCCCGCACTATCGTTGCGCTTCATAAAGAATTTGAAAAAGGGGTAGCAGACGGACGTTTTATAGATGTGATACCCATCACTGTTGGGATGGATCAAGCTAATCAGGTCAGAGGCGGACAAAACGATTACACATCGGATGCCAACATGGCGGAACAAGTTCCTCCGGCTGATTCCAAATATGCCCGGATTGATTTATACCAGTTTCATTATTATACTTGCTGGCACGAAACCGGTGACGCGCCGTTTTTTGGCAATCCGTGTGTCCATACACCGGTACAGTTTGGCTTCCCGGATGCAGCCAACCGACCTGCTATCATGGGCGAAGCTCCTTCGAAAGGCACCGGATACAGCGGTCGCGATAAGCGAGGCGCGGAATGGGTTCAGTCGGCCCGTTTCCCTGACCGCTCGATAGTAAATGATTATTTAGATTGCCTGAACAACGGATGGGCAGGATATATGGGATGGACCAGCTTTACCTGTGATGGGTTCGGCACACTGACCGACCAAGCGCCAGGCACCCTTTATATGGTGAAGCATCACCCTAAGTTAGTTTTCCCTGTCGATACAAAAATAACAGTCTGCCAAGGACTTTTCGACACATTACCTGTGAATACGGGCAATAATCCAACCTTATCGCCCCCTGAAAATTTTGCCAAATACGCCCTCGAAGATGTCTCCAATGGCCATCTAAAAGGAAAGAACATCCGGAACGGCCATATTATACATCTTTAAAAATCAAAACGTTATGAAATTTGCTTTTTTTTATCGTCTTTCATGCACAATTACTTTCTTGTGCTTATTTTTCAATCCGGTGACATCTGCTCAGACCGAAGTAATGGCATGGGGAAACATCACCGGTATTCGCGTGGATGGTGAACTGATGGAGTTTGAATCCTCTTTCAGGGTGGTCGAACCTGGTTGGTCGCGAATTTTTTTTACCGCAAGGGAAAGGAATACAACCAATTTCACCCGTACAGATGCTTTAGCGAAGGTAAACAGCTCTGTTCGGTTTGTCTCCTTTGAACAGACCGTTGAAGACAGAGACAGAGGAAGGGTATCGGTTTCTCTTACCTATCAGCCCGATTCTACCTTCAAAGTGGAAGGAGTATACTATTGTTTTGCGTTGCCTGCCAAACGTTATGCCAATGGGAATGTAAAAATCGGAAATACGGCTATCCCTATTTCGGGTTTAAGCGACGACAACAAACAGTTGAAAAGGGGTTCAGGACGGCAAATCACCATTGAAGCGCCCGGTCGTAAAATCAATATAAATTTCAAGTCCGGTGTTAGCGCTTTCGTGCGCAAAGAAACAGGGAATGCTGTCGTATACGTACAACTACTAAGCGGTAACTTGCAGAAAGGGACGAAAGGCAACCTCGACTTTACCATTACCGCTACCGGGTATATTGACAATAAGCCAGTAGAAGTGGTTGTTGATAGAAACCAACCCGGTCGTTTATTTGTTGGGATGGGTGGCAATTTTAGACTGCAAAATCCGACCTCCGACCCTCCGGTTATCACATATATGCTCGAAAACACACGGGTGGCCATGGGACGGGTAGAGATGCCGTGGGCAACCTGGGATTCAAACGAAAATGGCGACCCGCTGGCTGATGCGCGCAGCGGAAAGATAAACGAGCGTGTACATCGTGCCATGGAGATGGCGCAACGCTTGACAGCTAAGGGTTTGCCTGTGATCGTAAGCGCCTGGTTCCCGCCTGATTGGGCAATTGATGAAAAGCGAACCGTTGTTCGTGGACGTAACTACATAAACCCATCCAAGATTCAGCGTATGTATAAGTCGCTGGCTGATTATTTAGTTTGCTTAAAAGACCTCTACGGTGTTGAAGCTTATGCCTATTCGTTCAATGAATCGGATATAGGCATTAACGTTATGCATACAGCGCAGGAACATGCCGATTTTATTAAAGGCTTTGGCGCCTATCTCGGTGCTCGTGGGCTGGCGACAAGGATGTTACTGGGCGACACCGGCGATGCCAATGGTTACCCCTTCATCCTGACAGCCTTAAATGACCCAACAACCCATCAATATATAGCAGCCGTTTCGTTCCATTCATGGCGAGGATGCGACGATGTAACGCTGAAGAAATGGTCAGATGCTGCACACCAACTCAACGTGCCGCTTCTTGTTGGCGAAGGAAGCACCGATGCCGCTGCTCACCGCTATCCGCAAATATTTCTCGAATCTACTTTTGCTTTGTATGAAATTAATCTATACATCCGTATTTGCGCTGTTAGCCAGCCCATCTCCATCTTGCAATGGCAGTATACCTCTGATTATTCTCTCCTCATAGGGGAAGGTATTTTTAGAACGGAAGGGCCGTTACGTCCCACACAACGTTTCTGGAACATCCGGCAGTTAGCAGATACACCTGAACAATCCTTTGCATTGCCATTTAACTGCGACAAGGAAGAAGTGAACTGCGCAGCTTTCGGCAACCTGGCGCGAAACGAATACGCAGTGCATTTGGTGAACAACGGCGCAGGTAGAACGGCTTCCATCAAAGGTTTGCCGAACAATTGTTCCGACATCCAAGTGTTCGCTACCAACTATTCGTTGAGCCGACAAGCTATCAAAGCAACAAAAGCATCGGACGGAACCATCTCAGTTGAACTGCCACCGATGAGTTTTGTTACTGTGACTGCCAAATAACAATGAGTGCGTTTAACTAAAGAGAGAAAAAATTGAGAAAAAAACAGTACTTTTGCAAAAAATTAAAAATCAAATGAAGAAATCAGTCTTTTTTACAATCGCAGCTATTGTTCTTATTTTTAACGGGAGTGTTTATTCGCAAAACAGCCGTACCACTGCTTTCAATTGGATAGCTATTGCCGACAGTAGTAGCCGGTCTCTGCTGTCAAACTTTTGGAACACAACGTTTTATTATTTTAATGAAGCCTCCGATTCGGTTCGATGGGGTGGTCATTACTGGCCGCAGGCGCATGCTTTAGATGTCTTAGTGGATGCCTATCTCCGATCGGGGGATAGATTTTACAGGGATTATTTCGACCGTTGGCTTGAAGGCGTCCACCGCGCTAACGGCAATAAATGGGCCAACAACTATATCGACGATATGGAGTGGATCGGGTTAGCTGCGCTCCGGGCATACAAAGCGACTGGGGATGAGCGCTTTCTGACTGTCTGTAAGGAGGTTTGGGATGGAACGACCGACGATATGGAGGATACGAATGCCGCCTTTGGTATCAAGAAGGCTTGGACAGATGCCGGCAATGGCGGTGTCTTCTGGGAATCACGCCGAAACCGACACAGTAAAAACGCCTGCTCTAACGGACCTGCCGCTATCCTTGCTGCACACCTCTACCAAGCCTTAGGCAACATAGAAGACTTAGAATGGGCTAAAAGGATTTACGCATGGGAAAGGGAAAATCTTTTTAACGCTGAGAACGGCGCTATTTACGACAACCTGAACACCCGCACCGGCGTAACCAATACCCGAATGGTTTTCACTTACAACCAGGGTACATTTATTGGCGCCGCTGTCGAACTGTACAAAATAACCGGCGAAAGGTCGTACATCGAAGATGCCATCAAAGCTACCGACTATACCATAAGCGTATTAATTAATGCCGACGATAATATACTTAAAAGCGAAGGACGTGGCGACGGAGGGTTGTTTAAAGGCATTTTTATCCGTTACTTTACTCAGTTAATCTTATCGGACGGCCTCAGTTATGACCTGCGTAACCGGTATATCACTTTTCTGAAACATAACGGCGAAACTTTGTGGCGCGAGGGTACCAGCCGACCGACTATCCTGTTTGGCTCATATTGGAAAACCTCCCCAGGCAACCGAACCGGTCATACCGAACACCTGAGCGGCTGCATGTTGATGGAAGCGCTGGCCTTACTGCAAAAACAAAACAAACTCCCCCTTTAAAGCTCTGTCTGCCGACAGGCAGGGGGGCAGGGGAATGTTATTCTAAATAAAGTTCTTAAGAAATTCACAATATGTACAAACTTGTTTCCTGTCTTTCGTTTTTTTTAATAATCCTCACCTGCTGTACGCCTGCTCCTAAGCGACTTACGGCTTATGTGAACCCCTTTATCGGCACAACAACGCTGTGGGACAGTGTTGACTTAGGTTACAAACCCTCACCGACGCCGCTGTTCCGACATATTAATAATCCGCAAAGGGCATGGGGTGGTGAAGCGTTTCCGGGCGCTACGCTTCCTAATGCCATGGTACAGGTTACGCCGGTGACCTGGTTTGGAAGCGGTTCGGGCTACCAATACGAAGATACGGTTATCTATGCTTTCTTCCATACCAGCATGGGACATTGGAATCTGGGACACGTCCCTCTCCTGCCCTTTACCGGTCAGATAACTGCCGATAACTACCATTCGGGTTATAACCACAAAAACGAATCGGCCAGACCCGGCTACTATCAGGTTTTTTTAGAGCGCTATCACATCAACGCCGAGATGACCGCTACCCTGCGTTGCGCCTACCACAAGTTTACCTATCGCAGCGGAGATGACAAAAAGCTGTTGCTCAACCTTTCCCGTATGAACAGTCGACGGGCTGGAACTGTCTCGAACTTTCAAACAGTGAATGACCATACTTTTGCCGGCTCTCAAGGTACAGGGGATGCTATTTATTTTTATGCGGTGGCCAACCACCTCATCCAGGATATTGATTCGCTCCGTAACGATCGCGAGCGTATCACTGTCATCCATTTTGCCGACCAAAAGGGGCCTTTGGAGTTGAAAATCGGATTTTCGTTTGTCAGTGTTGAAAAGGCAAAGAAAAACTTAGAGGCCGAGATGCTAAATAAAAGTTTTGCGCAGGTACGCAAAGAAGCCGACCAGACATGGGAGGCTTTGCTATCAAAAATACAGGTCACAGGCGGAACGGAAAAACAAAAAAGAACGCTCTATTCGTGCTTGTACCGGACGGTTCTGTGGCCGGCTGTCCGTAGCGATGCTGACGGAGAGTTTACTGACCCGCGCCGTAACATTGTCAAAAAAGGATTTCATTACTATACCACACCCGCTTTTTGGGACGATTACCGGAACAAACTGATTCTACTGGGTATGTTATCGCCCGTTGTGGCCAACGATATAATAAGTTCCATCACCGAAAGGGCCAAAGCGAGCGGCTTTATGCCTACCTATTTCCATGGTGACCATGCTTCGCCTTTCGTCACAGGTTCGTACCTGCGCGGGCTGCGCGGATTTAATGCCGATAGCGCTTACTATTATATGTTACGAAATGCTTCTGTCGAAAATTCAAGGGCCAGACCTTACTTGAACGAATACATAGAAATGGGTTGGATAGCCGAAAACGATGTCAAAAATCCTACGGTGATGACCGAAGCCGACGAGGCAAAGGCTGCCGTAACCAAAACGCTTGAATATGCCTACGATGATTATGCTGTGGCGCTCTTAGCCAAAGAGTTAGGCGACCTTGACAATTATGACCTGCTAATGAAACGCTCACAAAATTACAAAAACCTGTTTGATGCCCATACAGGTTTTATGCGTGGACGGTTGGCTAACGGCGACTGGATAACGCCTTTCGATCCGGCTTATCCTTATTATGTCTTTATGTATCGCGAAGCCAACGGCTGGCAATCGACGTTCTTTGCCCCGCATGACCCGTTAGGGCTGATAGGGCTGTACCCCAGTAAGGCTGCTTTTGAAAAGAAATTAGATTCCCTGTTTATCATTCCCTGGGGCGGGTATGAAGCCGATAACATGACCGCGTTTATCGCGCAGTACTGCGTCGGCAACCAGCCTTCACAAGGCATCGCTTACATGTATTATTTTATTGATAAACAAGAGAAATGTCAAGTTATCTTGGATACCATTATGGAGTATTACTATAACATGGGAAAGGAAGGATTGGCTTTTGCAGGAATGGACGATTCGGGTGGTTTAGCCGCCTGGTATGTGCTCAACGCCATCGGCTTATATACCTTTTCGCCGGCCGACCCCGACTACATCATCACCGTCCCCCTCTTCGACAAGGTCGTTTTCACCTTAGGCGAAACCCCCTTCACAATCCGCAAAGAAAACGCCGGTAAAAAAATCCGCCAGATAACCTACGACGGCCAAAAGCTAACCGGCTACTTCATTTCCCACGCCGCCCTTCAAAAAGGCAAAACCCTCCTCATCACCACCCAATAACATCCGCAACGGGGACGGGGGAGTTGGCGGAGAAAAATCAAAATTCTATGTTTTTAGGCATACGTGGTTTCACAGAGAAAAGACAATTTAATGAATCAATCAAAATTGCCATATCTCGCCCGCTTATCTCCCCGATGGATACATGTACCCCGTTGGGCAATGTTATTTGCACACCTTTCAACATCATCACAGGCAACGGGCTGACGGACGTCAGGGGAGGAAGAAT
>CAYUAK010000167.1:0-16602 GCA_964442765.1 uncultured Tannerella sp.
AGGGATAGCTGAGGCATTGGCCTATATAGGCGCCCCTCCGCGTTATGGTGTTATTGAGATAACGACCGATGCGGGCATCCGAAAGATTTATGTCCGTCAAGGCGAAGAGGCTGATTATGTGATGCGTCCGGAAGACCCAAATCCGGCCAATGCCAACAATCCACGCCCTTACGCGGTGCGATATGTGCCGTTCAACTTATCAGACCCCTATCGGGGCGCCGGCGGCGGGACGCTATCTTTACACAATGAGTGGCCCCTTGGCTTTTCCAACAGCAGTAAGAAGTTTACAGATTATCCGACGCAGGCAGGGTATTTTTTCCAATGGAATCAGGGAAGTGCTTACAAGGCTTTTCATCCTGTCAATACGGTTTCTGCAATAACCGGCTGGCCGACAGATACGAAAAATTCTTGGGAAAGACTGCTTGACCCCTGTCCGCCGGGCTATCGCCATCCCAATGATTCACTCAGAAGCGTACTGTCGTCGGAGATAAGACAATCATGGTATGCAACCCCCAACAATGATACTTACGGGCTGTCGCATCCTTCCGATGCTTTTCTGGAAAATTCCATCTGGGGCTTTTATGCCGATGGCTTATTTGACCGGTTGCCGGTAGGCGCTTCACCTAACAATGCGCCTTCATCAACCGTCAGTTATAACCCAACCAACCTGTTTGCTGTGTCAAACACAGAAGTTGGATATGCCGGTCTGCTGATATTCAACCCTGTATCTAACTCATCCCTTTTCCTTCCCGCGCCCGGGATACGGGAGAGCGTCACCGGCGGAGCATTGCTCAATACCGGCGCTTTAGGAGCCTATTGGACTAATTCCCCGAATGGGACAAACGCCTGGTCTTTCTATTTTACCCCGACCACCTTTTATAGCTATAACAACGCCCACCAAAGCAACGGCGCCAGCATCCGCTGCATCAAAACCGACTTCGGCCTCCCTGGCTCCAATTAAGCTCCGCCACGGGGACGGGGCAACTGATCGCCACGTGAGGTGACTTTGGGGACAATGGGGGAAAAAATTTCCATGATTATATATTTAAGTAACAGCGGCATCCCTGCCGTTGCAAAAATTTCAGGGTCTAATGATTGTGCCATCATATCGTCGAATAGTCCAGCCCGGCGCTCTGTTATTGATAGGAAATTTGGCGGCCTCTTTTTCATCGACATCTACTCCAAGACCCGGCGCTTCATTGACATACAACATGCCATCTTTGGTTACAGGACAGCCCGGAAACACAATTTTTTCATTCTCTGAAAAATTATATGCGCCTTCCTGAATGCCAAAGTTCCAGGTAGCAAGGTCAATATGCGCATTGGCAGCGTGTCCTACGGGCGATACGTCACCTGGTCCATGCCAGGCTGTGCGGACATTAAACCATTCGCCAAGTCTTGCCACTTTCATGGCAGGCGTAATTCCTCCTATTTGCGAAATATGTATTCTGATATAGTCAAAATAATGATTAGCCATAGGCTGAACAAACTCATTGATGTTATTAAAAAGTTCTCCCATGGCAAATGGCACGATAGTGCTTTCGCGCAATTGCTTCCACCAATGCGTATTTTCCGGTGATAGCGGGTCTTCGATGAAAAATGGCCTGTATTTTTCAAGCTGCCGGCACAGATAAATGACGTCCATCGGTTGCAGGCGCTCGTGAACGTCGTGCAGGAGTTCAATTTCTTCGCCACAAGCTTTCCGCACAGCTTCAAATATCTGTATGGTACCTCTAATGTAGGATTGTTCATCCATAAACCCGTCTCTTTCCAATCCAAAACCTGCCGCTCTGAAATCAGGATTTAACCCGGTACCTGTTCCGGTACCACCATAGCCTCCTAATTGGATGCGAATATGTTTAAATCCTTGGCTCATATATCTTTTTACGCTGTTGACAACTTCTTCTGGTGTCCTGCCGCTGGCGTGTGCATAGAGTGGCACAGCAAACCGGCATTTGCCTCCAAGCAGTTGATAGACAGGCATACCGGCTCTTTTTCCCTTTATATCCCATAAAGCCTGGTCGAGGCCACTGATGGCGTTATTCAGGACGGGGCCATTTCGCCAATACGAGCTAACATAAAATGCCTGCCACATATCTTCGATGTTATCAGCATCGCGTCCCACGCAAAAGTCATTCATATACTGCTCAATAGCAGTTACAACCGGAAAGGCGCGTTGTGTAAATGTGGCGCAACCGACGCCATACAAGCCCGGCTCGGTCGTCTCCACTTTGACAACGATAAGATTTGAACCACCAGGACGGGTAGTAATAGCTTTACAGCTTTTGATTTTTATCGGCGCCATTGCTTTTGCATAGTTGGGCGCCTCGTAGGGAGTAGCGGCTTTTAAGTCAGGTATTCCTATAATACCAGCAGCCGAACCTAACGCGACTGTCTTCATAAAGGTTCTTCTATTGTTCATTTTTATTTCTTTTTTATGATTTTTTCTCAAGTGGCATATTCCATTGCATTTGCCTTTCAAAACTGGTTGGCAACTTATACTTTCGGATATGATTGACCAATTGTTCGCCTGTAATTTCAATCTTATTCAAATCAAACTGACCCATACCTGTCTCGGCACAGTATTTTAAATAGCCAATATCGGCGGGATTGATACCCATCAGTTCAAGACAGACCCTTTCGACTGACATCCAGTCAAGACCGGCGACACAAACCCTGTGATCAACAGGCGTTCCCTGTGTCGGCCCATTGCCTTCCATCCCTTCATACCCATCCACAAATGCAAGGTCGGGGCGGACATGATGCGCCAGCGCGTAAATGTTGTAATTGATTGCCCTATAACCATTCCCATGAATAATTCGTTTCCCGGAAGTAATGTTGGCCATACCATGACGCAGATAGCCCGGATCTTTCAAAGGAGCGCCAAGCACTAAATTTTTAAGCGATAGCGTGGCTACCACCGTATTATGTGTTTTCATACGGGCTACCGACATGACAAAATTATCGCGGTCGGCTAATAAGGCAGATACGCGAATAAGTTTGGGAAGTGTATCCGCTTCGTCCATCACATAGTGCGTCCGAAAAGGCTGCTCATCTAAGTCAAGCAGTTTGACATGGTATTTTTCGGATAGCGGAAAGTATCCGTAGCACTCAAAGCAATCGGTCGCTTTACCAAAAGCGATGGATTCGCCAATAATAACATTGTCCAACTTTTTGATTGACTTGTAAAACTCTAAGATTCCTTCAATTGTGTCTCGGTGGGTAGCGCACAATTGAATGTCTTTTTCAACCATATTGGGTTTGACAACGATACGCCTGTTCCCTACTGCTTGCGCAATTTCTTTCGCAAAAGGTTGTAAGGCGTTGAATGCCATTTCTGCGCGATTGTTTCCCGTAACAAGTGATACGCGCGAATTTGTTTCCACAGTGGCTCTTGTTAGCCCTGCAAATGCCTCAGGCATTGTTGCAACAGCAATGCCACAAAAGAATGATGTTCTAAAAAAATCTCTTCGATGAATTTTAACCATTGTATTACTTTTTAAAAATAATTATTTCAATTTTTCCGACCCCTTGACTTGTTTTTTTATACAAATAAATCATTTCACGACTTTTACACGTCCGGCGGTAGTGCGGGCACGGGCGGAGGCGTCGTACATCGCTTCGCAGAGGAGGGCGGGGAAAACAAATTCGCCAATGTAGGATGCTTGCAGGCGCACTTTTATTTCTTTCGACTTACCGGCGGGCAGGTCAAAGTAAGTTAATATGCAGTCATCTCGTATATCCTGATAATTAAAGACTTTAGGCGATATATCCCCTTCGTCGGAGGCGCTGGCGGCTACCATGCGCTCGTTATATATCTCCCAACCGGACGGGATGATATGGGTCAGCGCCAAATCGGTGTAGTTGAAACGTCCGCTTGTGTTGAATACTTTTACAATGGCATAAAAATCAGTTCCTTGCGACAGGTTATCAGCTTGGATGGCTACGCCGCTCATATCGGTATAAGTGATGTCTATTTTCAGGTTTTCGGATTCGGCGGGTAGGACATCAACTATCGGACGCGACTTGGTGGCGAGGCTAAAATACAATGCGCCGTCACCTTTGTTGTCTACCTTGACATTGCCTGACATCGGGTTGGTGGGCAGTTGCTGCTGGTAGACGGCTTTTCGTGCATCGACTTTGGCTTGCGCTCTTCCGTTTACTGACCAGTCGAAATCAAGTTTCCCAGAGGCCTTCGAGGCGAAGAGACCCATGGCTGTCATGGCAAAAGCCGTCGACTGGGTGCTGAAATACGATTCGCCGGTCAGGTTGCGGGACACTTTTTGGGCTTGTCGAAAGGCTTCTTCGTTTTTACCCATTAATACCAATGCTTCGAGAATGATAGCCTCGTCGCGCTCGGATGAGCCATACGTGGGGTTATTCGACGAGTAAGGCGTAACCGAAGTAGAGGCGTTGAAAACAAGCTCATTGGCTGCGTCTAACTTGCCGCAGAGCGCGTAAGCTGCTGCCAACTGCCACCGGGCTTGCAGCGATAAGGTCTTCACTTCTTTGAGCCGGTTCATGGCACTTAATTCGGGTGCATTGGATAGGGCTAAGGTGTAAAGACGGTAGGCCTGTAGGAAGTCGGACTGGTTATAGGTGTATCGGTTAGAGGTATAGCTGTCGGCGCGCCATTGGAGGGCGAGGTTACGCTGGTAGGCTATCCAACTGTTTATCACGCTATTGCTAACCTGAAAACCGCGCTCCCTTGCAAAAGCAAGAAAACTGCCTGCGTAGGATGATACCCAGTCGTTGACCGTTCCCTCGCCGGCCCAGAATGAGAAGCCGCCGTTAGACAACTGTCTTCCATACAGGCTGTTGATGGCTTCTATGATGTTCTTTTTGTTCGTTTCAGCGTCTTTATCAGTCAGTGTTACCAATTCGGGCAAAAACAGTAGCGGCAAGGCGCGTGATGTCAGTTGCTCGGTGCAATAGTGCTTGTAATCATAGAGGTAGCTGTACCGGCGGCTGATGTCGACGGAAGGGATTCGCGACATCTCAACCTTCACCCAGTTGCCTTCGTAAGCACCGTCTAAAGCATAGTCGAAAGTTGCCGACTGCCCCTTTTCGAGTACCTTACTCTCGAACTTGATAACCGGCGGATTGGGATTACGGACGTCTATTTCGATGGTTTCTTTCGATGTATGACTGCCTCCGGTGGCCGTTATCGTCACCTTTTCGAAGCCGGTCTCTGTGCCTGTCTGCATTTGGAAATAGACGACCTGGTCGCCGGTAGAGGAAAACGTTACCGACTGGCTATTAGCGCCTGCCGGTTTGAGTTTGCCGGTCGTTTCCACTTGTACGGTAACAGCCTTGACATTGTCTTCCATCACAAAGACATTGACAGGCAGCGATATCGTTTCGTTGACGCTTAGGATGCGCGGCAGCGACGACAGCAACATAAGCGGAGCGCGTACGGGGATGGTCTTGTCGGCTTTTCCGTAAGCGCTGTTATGGCCGGCGACGACCATTGCTCTGACCGAGCCGACATACGGGGGCAGGCGTAAGTTGTGTTTTTTCTCCTCGCCTGCTTTTAATGCAAATGGGCCGGCATAGATAACAACCGGCTTGAAACGGTTGGCTTTTTGGGATGCACGATTTAAATCACCGTCGCCGCCTATGCTGAACAATGTCCCAAACTTACCCGTAAAAGCGCCCATCACATCGTCGAACATATCCCAGGTACGAATGCCTAACGCCTCGCGGGCATAAAATTCGCTCCACGGGTCGGGTGTGCGGAAGTTGGTGAGGTCAAGCAACCCATCGTCCACAATAGCAAGCGTATAGGTCATGGGCTTGCCGCTCTTTTCTTTTACCTTCAACTCGAAATCGGTTTCGGGTTTCAAGACGTCGGGTATCGTTATTTCGGGGTTCAGGATAGATGCCTTATTCGATACAAAGACAGGTAACACCCCGTACATTCGTATCGGAAGGTCGGCTGCGGTGGCGTGTGGTTGCAACAGTGAGATATGTACATATACGTTGGGCGCCATTTTGCCGGACAACTTGAACGTATATTTCGTATCGCTGCCGGCACTTAACTTGACCCACTCGCGGGATAGCACTTCCGATCCGTTTTCTATTGCTACTAAGGCACGCCCTTCGGAAGCTACGGCAGGGATGGTCACAACGACTTCTTCATCAGCCTGATACTCGTTTTTGTCTAAAGAAAAAGTGAGCATCTTTATGCCGTTGGGGTCGCTTTTACCGGAGCGCCCGCGCCACGAAGGCCAGTCTAATAAGACCGTGCCGCCGGTGGCATGGCCGCTTGTCATATCTTTGACATAAACTAAGAACCGCCCCCAGTTGGGGTAGTTCAACCGAAACTTAATCTGCCCCTTGCCGTTGACCGTACTTAGTCGGCCTGTGAATAGGGGTTTATAACTTGAGTTATTGATATACGAATCGAAGGATTCATTCGACTGCTCCCACCACCAACTCCATCCGATGCGATAAATACTGTATTCTAAATTAGAGCGATTAATCGGTTTGCCGTCAGGGTCGAGCGTCACAATATCAAAGACATTGTCCTCGTCAACAAACAGATAGGGATGGTCTTTTTTCAGGTTGAAGTTGACGCCCACATACGAAGAGTAAGGCGAAAATGGGACGACTTGCGAAAATATACTCGCATCGCCGCCCGGCTCAAACACGCGGCAGGTGACAGTAGCGTTGAGTAAGCCCGGCGCATTTTCGGCTGACGGTATTCTGATGGTGAAAGAGGCTTCGCCGTTGTCGTTCAATTTGCCGTCGAACACTTCGGTCGTGCCGGATGTAAACTGTGTAGCAGGGTTATTAAAGAGATAGTTTTCAAATCCTTTGAACTGCGAGGATACTCTATGAATAAGAATTTCCATCTTAGCGTTTAAGTTGCGTGCTATGACGCCGGTCAACCATTGTGCATGGATGCCGACAGGGGCAGTCCCTTTTGCGGCGTCTAAGCGCGACGGCAGGTCTAAGTTTATTTTCAGCCGGTTAGGCTTGATGGTTTCTATCCTCAGACTTTTATGAAACGTGGCGCCCCCTACTTTGATATAAGCGTTCCACAACCCGGTTGGGTCGTCGGCATTCGTCGACATTTGGAAGGTATACAGTCCGTTAAGCCCGCTGTTGGAAATCATCTTTTTGTAGAACTGTCCCTGCGGGTTGTAGACCTCAAACGAAACGGGGTGGTTGTCGGGGATTAACTTTTCGCGGTCTTCCAACATAAACGATACATGCAATGTATCGCCCGGACGCCATACGCCGCGCTCGCCGTAGATATATCCTTTAAGTCCTTTTTTCAACTCTACGCCGCCGACGTCAAAACGGCTCAGCATGTTCTCTTCGCCGTCTTTCATGCGGAGGTAAATCTTTTGGCTGCCCGATTCGGCTACTAAAACAAATGGTTTGCTTTTCAGCGACAACACCGAGAAACCGTTTTCATCGGTCATGCCTGAGCCTAAAAACTGCAACTGATAGTTATAGGCAGTTACTTTTGCGCCCGACACCGGCTTGGTATCTTTCAGGTTGGTGACGGCAGCCCAAACGGTATGGTTGGCGTTACTTTTAGCGATAAGTCCCAGGTCGGACGCTAAGAAATAGGCATATTGCTTGCGCTCGGATTGCATGTAATAGGTTTGATGACAGGGGTTATCCCGCTGTTGCCAGTTGTAGTTTTTCCAGTCGATTTCCATGTCATAACCCGCATAATAGTAAGCATCCGGCGTATCCCAAAAGTCCTCGTCTGCCTGAGACAAGGTATTATCGGTGTCAATCATGCTTCTCAGGCCTCTGCTTTGCGATTGTTCGTTGTCGTCCTCTCCGGCGCAGTCGTATGAAGCATATTCTTTTTTGAACGACAACTCAATGCGGTACAACGCGCCGGGTTGCTGACGTATCAGACCCGTCAAGTCTAAGGAATAATTTTCCCAGGCAGTGATATTCTTTGACGGGTCGGCATCCAAACGAAGCGTGTTTTTATAAACCAAACGACCTGCGCGGCGCAACTGGTTCGATGAGTTATTCGATAACGTGTTATCTTGCAGGAACATAAGAATGTTATTTTCGAAGATACGGATAATCTTCAGATCGACCGCGCGAAGTCCAACCGCCCGAAAGGGGAAGAGCAGATTTTCCGAGTTAGGCATTATCGTTCCCGTTGTCAATATCTCGACCTGTGGTTTAAGTCTTTCTAATGAAAATGAGACAGTTTTGGATTCTCCTAACGCCTCGCCTCTGCTGTTTTTAAGCCCCTGGTCGATAGTCGCTGTCAGTACGGATTCAAGCGAAACAGGCGAAAAAAAGACCATCACCTGATTGCCTTGCACTTGTGTCGTATAGCTTAATGCGTTTCGTAAGGAAATCATGCTTTTCAGGTTCTGCGCTTCCGATACTAAGTCGGAAAACGTAAGCCGCAAAGCATATTCCGGAGAGCTTATCACTTCATAATCATACAACTTAAACTTATCTTTCGCCGGTATCCCTACCGATGTTGTTTGCTTTTCCGAGCCATCTTTGACTGTAATCACTAACAGACGGTCGGCGTCAGAGCGCGCTATGCCCTTTACCGAGAAGCGGAAAGAACGCGTATTGTTCTGCCCTTCCACCTCAATGGGTATTTTCCCGCCATCTAAGGTTGCTTCTAACATCTTTTGAACAGCGTCTACTTTCACTGTCTCATTGAAGTCGATTTGTCCGGAGACGGTTACCGTTTTATCTATCTGTATCGCAATAGGCTGCGTAGTAACGCTTACCGTCCGGTCTTCCACCCGAAATGAAAACCCGAATTTTTCAAATTTTTTATCTACTTTTATCACTTTTCCTAATGCGAAAACGGCTTGAAACATCGTACCGGGCTTCAGGCCGTCCTTTTCTGGAATAAACTCTATCGTATGGGCATTAATCCATTGTGTGCTACCTTTCAGGGAAGGGGTGAAGGTAAACAGTTTGTCCTTCACCTCGTTTTTCCACACATTATCAGGCAGTTCTTCCATAAACTCGACAATGATAGTCGATTCTTTACTAATCACCCCCCCCGTATAGGCGTTAATATAGGGTGCAAAGGCAGCCGAAGGAAGCAGTTCTTTCTTCTGCTTACAGGAGCTAAAAACACAACATGCAATCATGATGACTGCATTTATCCGTATTGTAAACGATTGATTCATAATATATAATATTAATTGATTCTATTCTTTTAATTTATCGATGCCGCAAAGATACGAAATAATTTTGAATAACGTTCCTTTTTTCTTTCGACTTAATTGAGTTCAAATTAAATGGGTTATTTAATGGCTCAGTGCATACTTGTGTCAAGGCGGTGTTTTAATTATTGAAATGTCGAAATTTTTATCTATTTTTGCAACCTCTATGGCAATGAATTTGTATAAAAAATGATTAAACGATGAAGACTTTAGAGAGAACTATTGCAGAGAAACTGCTGCAAATCAAGGCTGTTAAGTTGCAGCCTGCCAATCCTTTCACATGGGCTTCCGGTTGGAAATCGCCTATTTATTGCGACAACCGGAAAACTTTGTCCTATCCGGAATTGCGCAGGATGATAAAGATTGAACTGACAAACCTTCTTCAGGCGAATTTCCCGGAGACAACAGCTATTGCCGGGGTTGCTACTGGCGGTATAGCACAAGGCGCATTAGTAGCCGATTTGTTAGCGCTGCCTTTTGTCTATATCCGTTCAGCCCCCAAAGGTCATGGGTTAGAAAACCTTATTGAGGGCGAGCTGGCGCCCGGCTCTACGGTTGCAATTATTGAAGACCTCATCTCGACCGGGGGAAGCAGTCTCAAAGCAGTACAAGCCGTCCGAAATACAGGATGCAAAGTAAGTGGTATGTTAGCTATTTTTACGTATGGATTCGCTATGGCTGAGTTACAGTTTAAAGAAGCTGATGTTAAACTTGTCACGCTTTCAAATTACAATGCAGTTATTGAGGAAGCCCTTCAGACGAATTATATACAAGAAGAAGAGATAGCTGTCTTGCAGGCTTGGAGAAAGGATCCAGCAAATTATTATGAGCTACTTTAATCCCTAACGGGATTGTGGATTATAGAATAAATGACATCCCCCTGCCCCCTTTAAAAGGGGGAATTAAAAACTGAAAATTATATATGGCAGATTTTTTAAGTGAGGTAAAGACGATACCTTATAATGACGACAAAATTTTTGCGATGTTATCCGATTTGTCTAATCTGGAACGTTTTAAGGAAAGTATTCCGCAAGATACGATAAAAGATTTTACTTTCGACACCGACACTTGCAGCTTTACCGTCGATCCGGTTGGCTCGGTAGAGTTTCGTATTATTGAACGCGAACCCAACAAGACCATCAAGTTCGCAACTACTAACTCACCTGTTCCTGTCTTGATGTGGATACAGTTGAAGCGGGCCGCAGAGAACGACACAAAATTGAAAATGACGTTTCGTGCCGACCTCAATCCGTTCATCAAACCGATGGTTTCTAAGCCATTACAGGAAGCGATAGACAAGATTTCGGAAGTGATAGCAAACATACCTTACGAATAATTTCAAGATGAAACTGTGGGAAAAAAAATCGTCGGTTGACAAAGAAGTAGAGCGTTTTACCATCGGCAGAGATCGTGAAATAGACGTCTTTTTAGCCAAGTACGATGCGCTTGGTTCTATGGCACATATTACGATGCTTGAGTCAGTCGGACTTCTCGAAAAAGACGAATTAAAATGTTTATTGGAAGCATTAAAAGAGATTTACCGGCTTGCCGAGAACGGAGAATTTGTGATTGAAGAAGGCGTTGAAGACGTTCATTCACAAGTAGAACTGATGCTTACCCGTTCGCTCGGCGATATGGGGAAAAAGATACATAGCGGTCGGTCGCGTAATGACCAGGTATTGGTTGACCTTAAACTGTTCACCCGCGCTCAGATACAAGAGCTAACCGAACTCATTTCCGACCTGTTTGATGCGCTTATAGAGCAAAGCAACCGAAACAGGGATGTTTTGTTGCCTGGCTTTACGCATTTGCAAATAGCGATGCCCTCCTCTTTTGGGTTGTGGTTTGGGGCTTATGCAGAAAGCCTGATAGATGACTTGCTACTTTTGCAGGCTGCTTACAAGATATGCAACCGTAACCCGCTTGGCTCGGCTGCCGGTTATGGTTCGTCTTTCCCCCTTAACCGTAGGATGACAACCGCACTCCTTGGCTTCGATTCCATGAATTACAATGTTGTCTATGCACAAATGGGAAGAGGCAAAATGGAGCGTACCGTCGCTTTTGCGCTGGCAGGCATTGCCTCGACGCTGTCGAAGTTGGCTTTTGACGCTTGTTTGTTTAATAGCCAGAACTTCGGTTTCATCCGTTTACCCGACGCCTTTACAACCGGATCGAGCATCATGCCACACAAAAAAAACCCGGATGTCTTCGAACTGATACGCGCTAAGTGTAACAAACTGCAGGCCTTACCCCAACAAATAACGTTGGTTTGCAACAATTTACCCTCAGGTTATTTTCGCGATTATCAGCTTATAAAAGAGATTTTTATCCCCTCTTTCGATGAACTGAAAGATTGCCTGCTGATGACGACACGGATGATATATGAAATCGAAGCAAACAGAAATATTCTAACCGACGAAAAATATGCCCCGATGTTCAGCGTTGAAGAAGTCAATCGCCTTGTGTGTGAAGGAGTTCCATTTCGTGATGCCTATAAAAAAGTTGGTTTAGCAATTGAAGCAGGGACTTTTATACCCGACAAAATAATCCATCACACCCATGAAGGCAGTATCGGCAATCTCTGCAATGAGGCTATCGTCACTTTAAAGCTACAAATTATTGGAAGTTTTAATTTTAATCAACTAAAGGAAGCTGAACAAAAACTATTAGGGACCATTCAGTAATCGACATAAACAACCACTACTGTCCGGTAAAAAAGCCGCATTAGCTTCCTAACGCCACCACTGGTTATAACCGCATCAATCGGATACATTGCTAATCCTCTTTTGCAACGGCAGGATGCCGTTGTATACTCAATTCATTTGTTATCGTCTTTCGTCACACTATACAACTCATATACCAGCATATCAATTTCCTTTTCCAAATCTGAAGTATCCGCAGCAGGATTCTCATTTTTTGCAGAAAGGATTTGATTGACAAGGGTGATGATGGGTTGCTGCCGGTCTTTTGTCACTAATGGAACAGGAAAATTTCGCAAGTGTTCGGGGTAAATATGGTAATCGCCGCCACGCTGGATAGACAATAATTCGCCTGCATATTTTGAATTGAGTATTCCAAGTAAATAACATAAATCTACCTGCTCCGAAAGGGATTCCATGGCTTTGCGTGAATACTTCTTATATCGTTTGACCCTTACATTGATGCTACAGTTATTAATGCCTTTCAAGTCTTTCCATAAGACGCCGCTAAACATGGACTCGCTATGAAGAAAATGTGTGTTTTTATCATAATAAACCACTAAGTTTCCCATACGGTTAAACATCAATTTCGGTCTCTCATACAATTCTTTAAAGGTAGGTCGGCATATTTTATTGGGACAGCGCTCTGTGTTATATTCTAAATAGTGTGTCTTTTTCACCACATACCGATCGATATCCTTTGTTTCAATGTATTTCCGGCAATGGATGGCGTCGTAAGTTTCGCTGATTAAGTCGTCTTTAACAAATTTATTTTTCTCTTTTTTTATGTTGGCATTAAGTACCATTCCTTTACTAATGAAACAAAAATCGCCCAAAATATTCATTTTGGCGTATCGGCTTGTTTTTCTTTTTTGGGCTGTCAGATTCCAAACGGCGTTTTTTTTGTCTATTACCAAATCGGAATACAACTGCTCGAATTGACGCTTGATCTGATTGTTTTCGTCTATTTGAGAGATATAACAACTGTCACCTGATTTTGATTTAACAATCATTGGGATACAATTGCTGACAGTTGTCATGTCAAAGACTTTCGTTCCCAACAAATCTACAATATTAATCAGATTGTATTGATTGATAATCAATTCTCTTATTTTTTTGGCGTATGTCTGGTTGGTTATAGGATAGGGTACTATCATTGCTAATATGCCGCCATCGGCAAGGAGTTGCAAACCGAGTTCTATAAACGGAACATACAAATCCCATTTTTGAAACAGTGTAGTATATTGGTTAGAATCAACGATTTCCTTCCGCATTTGTGGATACATTTCGACCATAGTCGATGCGCTTATATAAGGTGGATTACCAATCACTACGTCAAAGCCGGTAAAACACCCCTTGTCGTCCATCAGTTCGGTGAACTCAAAGCGCCAATCGAAGCCGTTCAACAGCGAGTTGCCACATTTGATGTTGTTGTCGATGTTGGGCAGGGTTTGTAGAGACGCGGCGCGCCCTGTCTCTACTGTGTAATAAGCGTTTTTCAGTAACTCAATCCACAGACGTAGTTGGCAGATTTTTACCGAGTTGGGGTTTATATCTACGCCGAAAAGACAATTTTTGATGATGGTTTGCTTCGCGTGGAAAAGTGTCTGCTGAATGTGCCGGCTTTCTGCATCTTGAGGTCTGTAGCGAAAATGGTCACCATTGTGTTTTATTACCAATTCGTCGCTGACAATCTCTATTTGGCAGATGTTCAATGTTTTACCGCTTTCATCAGTCAGGATGCCGAGTTCCGATTTGAGATAAATCATTTCGTTGAGCGCCGATACAAGGAAATGACCCGACCCGACAGCAGGGTCGCAAATCCGAAGGCTATTGAAAATACGATTGGCTTCCTGTATGTCTTTCGTATTTCCTCCGATATGGTTGTGTACATCGGTAATTGTCTGACAGCTCCATCCTTTTGCTTCATTGAATTTCCGGATAACCGCCTTTCCGATGGTTTCGCGACACATATACATGGTGATAAACGAAGGTGTAAAAAACGAACCCTCTCTGTATCCGTTTATTTTCTCGAGAATCAGGCCTAACGCAGCCGTGCTTATCAGCTTGGTGGAATTTTTTCCTGCGTATTGTATTCCGCTGAAATTATACGCATTGAGAAAGTGCAAAAGGTATTCAAGTGCGTCAAATTCGACCCTAACCCCTCCATAGGAAGGGAGACGCAGTACTGTTTTTTTGTAAAGAGGCAAAGGTATATCTTTAGGTAGTGCGCCTATTTTCAATACTTTTTCCAATTCGGTTTCTTCAAACAGCGTACAGTTCAGAAAAGGAATATACGAAAACTCCTGCAAATAAGCTGGTCGTTTGTCGGCTGCTAACGCCATTATCTGAAAAAAAAGTTTATTCAGATTGTTGTAAACATTGATTTTGTCAGTAGTAAGAAAGGCGTAACCTGTATCGTCGTCGTGATATTTGAGCAATCGTGCTTCGAGTAATTTCAAAAAAAGGATTCGGTTAATCCATGTAATAAGCAGTGAAAACGCCATATCAAAAATTTGTGATGCGGCAGGCTGAGACGCGGCTTGCTGAGACTTGGCGCGCCGCGTCTCTACATAGATTAACGACAGATCACAATTTTCAAGTTGAGCAATGATCAGTTCCAGCAACGAGCCTTCGTTGCGGTTATTATCCTTTCGTTCAATCTTAATTTTTCCGTCAGAAATAGTCTCAGTCAAACCGAGAATGTGTAGTAATTCGTTGTAAAACTCCTTGTTTAGCTTATTGTTATCCGGCAGATCCTCTCTTTTGAGTAGTTGATTTACAGTTTTCATTATGCAACGCTTTATTTTTAAAGTAAAAGTACGATAAATTCCATTAATTATAGGCTCAACTCCTTGGATAGGTGATATAGGTATCGCCCGCAGGCCATGTGCGGAAACGGGAATCTATCACCGGATTCTCAACCCATGAGTTGTATGCCCAGTGCAGGAAGCCATCTAATCCGGCGGCTGTGGCATACCAGGCAATGAAAGCCCCTTCGGCGGGATCGGAGAAAGTAAACACATTTGGAAACCTGTCCGAACAGCAAACGTAATAGGTGCTAATCAGCCCGTTCTGTTTGCGGAATGATAGGTCGGATGCTTCAAAACGTGCGCGAAAAGAAATACAAATATCTTTTAAATAGGGATATTCCTGATAACTTTTGTGGTTGTCGGCAAGCGAAACACCCAATTCGGGCGCCACCTTTTTCAATAAGTCAAGCGTAGCCTTCATGTCCTGTGGTGAGCGCTCATCCATAGCGATATTTGTGATGCTTAGCCATCCCTTTTCGTTGAGGTGTTTCCGGAAATCCGTCAGAAACGGCGTCCAGAGATCAATAAACTCATTAGAACCGGGTTTTGCGCTGATGTCAATAAAAGTTCGGGATGCGGCATCGAAGTATCGTATCTCATTGTTCCATGGGATCATCGAGTAACAGCTAATCATTTTATTTATCCCTAACCCCATCATAAAGGTCACCCACCGGTCGAAAATTGCATAGTCATACGTCCAACTGCCGTTGGCATTTTTTGTCCAGGTGATCATGTTTTCGTATGCGTCGTAACACTGATTATTCCACGGGTCTTTGTTGATAGTAGCCGTGATAACCTTTTGACCTGCTTCGGCCAGCATTTTCATTTGGTTTTCGAGAAGTTTCCAATCGACGTATGCGTCACAAGAGATGACCGGACGAGAATTTTCACAAACAAAGAGGAATGACAGCGCTATGAAAAGAGAATAATAGCATTCCATAATTCTATTGATTATTAATATTTACGTTGTCTTGAAAAAAAAACGTTCCACTGTCGGCGACAGAACTTAAAAGCAGTAAATTCATTGGTAATCCTGTCAGTTCAGTTTTAGAATGTTATTATTTCCGCTACAAAAATAAGTATAATTTTTCATTTTCAATCAAAAACAGTACCTTTGTCGCAAATTATTGCTTGTTTTATATGAGACGTTTATTACTAACGGGTTGTATTCTTGTATTTTTCCTTACTTGCACCGATGAATATAAAAATCCGATTCCTTCCTATCGCGTATATATAGAAGTCGATCTTACGTTCAGGGATAAAGAGTTATTGCCCTTCCTGTCCTATAAAATATTTACGCCAAAGAACATTACTCAGGGGAAAGAATTTACTGGATATGCCGGCGTCCTTGTCGTCCATACCCTGTTGGGCGAGTACAAAGCCTTTGATGTGGCATGTCCGCATGAAACGCGAACAGACATTACCATCGCAATAGACGAAGAAAATAATGCCATTTGCAAATCCTGTGGAAGTAAATATGAAGTGTTATTAAATTTTGGCACCGGTGGGCGTATAGACGGGCCGTCCAAGTATCCATTACGTCCATACAGTATCTTATTTAAAGACAACAACACCCTTATCGTAAGAAATAATTGATAAAGAGGCAGTAACAACGGCATCCTGCCGTTGCAAGAAAAAGTAACAATGGCATTCTGCAGTTGCAAGAAAAAGATAACTACTCCCCCCCCTATTTTTTTAAATTCATAGTTTTTTTTATCCATTCTTATAGCTCAGCTTTGTATTTGCCTGTTTTCAAGCCATTCAAAAAAATCATGCAGGCGGAACTTGTAATCGTAAATCATGGCTTCGGAGAAGCCGAGCGTATCAAGCCATGTAACGTATTCGGCGATTATCATTTTGTAGTTCGTGTTCATCTAAACTCTTAATTTTTAATTCTTAATTCTTAAT
>CAYUAK010000168.1:0-7903 GCA_964442765.1 uncultured Tannerella sp.
AAAAACGTACTTAATGAAACAGGTTAATTAAAAATAATTTGAAGTGTTAAATACCTCATATGCAAACATATACGATTTTAACGGTGATTGCTATATCTTATTTATCAATGGGTTATTTTGAAGTGCGAAACATTAGTTATATATTAAAAAAGTATGAATAGTTAAGGTTAGACTGAAATAAAATAGAATAGTTACATCAACGAAAATGATTATCTCCACTTTCTTCTATTAAGCAATGCTAAGAATTAAGTTGCAAACTTGTGCTAAGAGGTACTTGATGAGCTTATTCTGCGTTCCATACATAGGTGCCTACTGCGCCCGGTTGCAGGCGGACGGATGCATACTGTCCTCTGTACTGTACGGTGAAGGAACTGGTTGAAAAAGTGTCGTTGGCGATGATTAGAACGATTTTTCCTTCGGGAGTACGGAAAGCCACATTGGGGGGCGCTACCTGGTTTTCAATAGTTGCCACCCTCACTACTTCGCGTCGTTCCTCGTCGGTAGTAAGCGTTACCGACATGTCGCCTTTGTTTGTAGAGCCTATACGTACCGAGCCCGGACGCACAAATTTTGAGGCATGTGCTATCACATAGTAGGCAAGGTTTCGCGTTATCTTGTCGCCATCGATAATAATAGCGCCCTGGCACATAGAGCAGCCGCCGTCGTCGGTATGGGGGTCGTTGTTGGGGTCGGCGGCCAAGTTCCAGAGTATCACATTGCGGCTCCAGTTGCGGGTGACGTTCACTATCATGCGTTTAACTTGCGCCTCGATGGCTATTGTAGCGCTGCCGGGTCTTTCGGTTACCATCTGTTCAAGGAAATAAAGATGTTTATCAGGACGGGCATTATGCACTAAGGTCATCGCGCTCATGTCGCCACCATAATGGTGGTACCCGGCGCCGTCGACATACTTTGCCGCTTCAGGGTCGCGATAGATAGTGAGCGCATAGTCGGGACGATCGAGGTTGTGGTCAAAGACCACAATTTTGGTAGAGAGATTGGCTGCCTTCAAGGCAGGGCCCAGATTGTTTTTAATGAAATTGGTTTGCTCAACCGCGTTCATACGCAAGCTGGGCGTGTTGTTGGCATTGATAGGTTCGTTTTGAATGGTGATAGCGTCAATGGGGATGCCTTCTTTCTTCATCTCCTGGATGTACTTCACAAAATAGCGGGCATAGACATCGTAACACTCCGGTTTGAGCGTGCCGGCTTTCACTCTGCCGTTGTCTTTCATCCAGGTGGGCGGCGACCAGGGCGAACCCAAAATCTTGATAGTTGGGTTGATAGCTAATATCTCCTTCAAGACGGGAATAACATCTTTCTTGTCTTGCCCCAGGTCAAACTTAGCCAGTTCAAAATCGGTTTCTCCTTCCTTGAGGTCGTTGTAGGAGAACACAAAGCTGTTTAAATCAGAGGCGCCGATAGAAACCCTGAGGTAACTCACGCCAATGTTATTACCGTCGGTAGCAAACAGTTCTTTGATAATCTTGGCGCGCTCCGCACGATTCATCTTCATAAGGAGTTCGGCGCTACCGCCTGTTAAAGCATAGCCGAAACCGTCCATCGACTGCATAGTTAGTTGTTCGTCAATGACAACAGGCAACCCGCCACTGCGAGAGGTGGTGGAAAAATTGATTTTTTCGGGTTGCTGGGCGAAAAGCATGGAGCGGTCGGGCGTTGTGACCCAAGCCTCCATTTGAAGCGAGGCTGGCTGTTGCCCTTGTTGTAGAGCGTCGCCCTGACGTCTGCCGCCTTGCTGCGCTGTGAGTGTAAAAAAACTCAATAAGAACGCTATTGAAAGCGTTAAACGTTTAAAATTCAGATTTTTCATATTATGTTATTTTATTGGTTGTTGAAACTGTGTCACCCTTTGAAGGGGGCAGGGGGATGTTCGCGCGACGAGGGGTTTCTTTTCATTTAGTCTGGAACAGTTCGGCTATAAGCCAAATCATTCTGGCGGTTGTATGAACCCATATCTCTTTATAGGTACAGTTATTTTGCATAGGCATATACGGTTCGTCGTCGTTTTCAAAGGTCTCGATGCCCACGGGGACGGCGCCCACTACATCTCCCGAAAAGGCCCCGTAAAGTGGAGGATAATCGTAGCCATCGCCATAAATAGTACTCATGGCAAAGGGATTATATCCTACAATAAACTCCATTTGACGGGTAGCGATGTCTCTCAGTTTGTTATCGTTAAACATCCGAGACAGTATAAAGGCTGCTTTTGCCTTTCCCTGCAGGATAGCATGGAACCCCCGAAACTGATAGGCTACCGGAAAACGACGGATATAATGTGTGTCGGACAGTTTGATACCGTTCCGTACCTGCGCGTTGTATTCTTCCAACGAAGGCGCGCCTCTGTCTCGTGGCCCTTCCTGATAGATACTCGAATAATCTGTGTTACCTACCTCATAGATAGCAGCCGGCAGGATGCCGTAAGGCTCCATCAGTTTTGAAATATCTTTCAGATACTCCGAATAAGCCTTGCATGATTCCCGCCATTTCGGGGCGTCGGCATGGCGGGGCGCTTCGGATAGCAGCATAGCCAACCCCTGGATCATCAGATGTTCCTGGCTGCGATGAAAATAGGCAAGCGCGCGTTTTTTTTCGGGTGTCTCGTAGAAAAACCCACGTAAAGGTATAGACCAGTCCTTGCGTCTTTCCAATTGCTGGCATCCCATTACGATAGCGGCGTAGTGTGCCGCGCGGTCTATATAAAACGCTTCGTGCGTGATACGATACAGGCGCAGAGCGGTAACCATAGCCAGCGCTGCCGCATCGACAACAAAAGAGCTGACCGCAGTTTGTGGCGCATTTTTAGCTAACCTTTCGGCCATCATCTCGTCGGCATACCGGAAATCTTCTATAGCCGTAACGCGACACCAGCGCGCAAAAATGGAATCGCTTTCCTGATAATACGGGACAGCCTCAGCACAATACGACGCACCCATGAAGTTGTCCCATGGGTCTTTGCGGGCTGTAGACTGCATATCGTCCTTATCGCCGCGTATATTTTTTGTCCATATACCGATGATTAACCCCCCGTTACGATAGCCGTCGCCAAAACGGGTACGCATCGTCCAGTTCAATCCCCAGCGCGCCTCTTCAAGCAAACGCTCGTACAACGCCTTATCTTTTCCTTTGACCGCTGAAGCCAATTCGAGCATAGCGATACCCGATTCGACCGTATTGGCAAGACTTTGGGTGAGGTCGGCTGCATCGTGCCATCCGCCTGCAATGCACAGGCTACGACCGTCGGGATGAAAGCAAAACACATCTAAATGACATTCCTGATGCAAGCCCGGCTGGTCGTAACCGCAGCGTTGCGTATAGAAGAAGTTCAAGGTATGCCAAGCCGTTGCAAGATAGGCCTGGTCGCCAATGGCAAAAGGCTTTGACCGGATGCCATCAATGGAAAGGGTATAATATCCGGGCGTATTAAAAACGCTGAAATCTAATACCGTAAATCCGTTTTCTAAAGATTGGCCAGCGCCTTTAAAGACCGCTTTCCCTTTATCGTCAAACAAGCGAAATGCTTTGTTGTTAACGTTTTGCACCACTGCCTGTTTGAGCGCGCCCGTCCGGTAGCCGCTGTGACTGTAAGCGATAGCATCCCGACGCAGGTCAAAACCTCGACTGTTTTCGGCCTCAACCTTTTCAAGACGCATATCATCCACATACAAACGCATCGTTTCGTCGGCGCCGGCAGGCGAGCCGGATAACAGGATACTCACGCCGAACCCGGTAACGCAATCGCGCGCCAAATCGGGTATCTCCCATATCACTTGCTGCCAACGGCCGGGGTAGACATTTTCGTAGTGCTGTCCTTCAAAACGTCCGGGAACGGGTATGATTTTCAGCCCTGCATTGTGGAGGGAAAATCCCGCAAAAACGGTATAAACGCCGGGAGCGTCTACATATATCCACACCGAAAAACGGTTGTATTCACTGATGTCTTCCCGATTCAACGGTCTGCTGAACCCGGCGGAAGTATAAGCGCGGTTTGACGAACTCTTCCGGTCTAACGACGTAGGCATGTCTATCCGCACACTGCCTTTTCCAGAGACAGTCATCGTCGGGTCAATGTGCATGGTACCCGGACCTGTAACACGTAAAGCCTCAAAGTCGGTCGCCAAAGGTAAGATGCGCGTTTCTAAAACCTTTTTTTGGGACCAGCGCGTCAGGCCTGCATCTTCTAAATAAGGTTTCATCAAAAACCGGAGATAACGGCTTTCTTCTAACTGACGGGCAAGTTTGGTATCCGGCTGGAATGGTCGGTTGCAGCAAGCGGTTAGCAACACGATAAACAGAATTATGGCTTTTTTTGTTTTAATAGCAGCAAGTTTGTTAAATATTCAAATTCTCCAAAGATGTTGAAAATGTTAATATGGTTTTGTAATATATATCCTCCACCAAGGAAGCGTATCACCTTCACCCTTAATAGTTTTTCCGTGAAGTTCCAAACACCTGAATAAAAATTCCCATTGCGGTTTTATCTTTTCAGCATTAATATCAAGTTTGCTCCGCCACTCTGTTTTTATTTCATTCGGCCAGGGACAATCGAACCATTGTTGTTCGGAAAACCAGGGCCGCGAATCAATTAAATAAATTTTACTGAGATTACTTATTCCATCATGTATGTAATCACCATAAAAAACGGGAACTCGAGCAGCCCAACTATCGTAACAGATTGTTGCCTTCATATTTCCAAAAAGTAATTTATCATTAAAAAAAATAGAAATAGGTTTGGGAGTGAAAGAGAACATCCATTCCTTCATTTTCTCACGCATCGATGAGGAAAAAATCACTTCTCTTGTTGTCAAATTTAACGATTCAATATCTTCAATTGAAAATATTACATCCTTGTGAGAACGATCATACCATAAGCCACAAGGAACATACTTATCGCCAATCGGATCATATTCCAGATATTGTTTAATATGTAAACTCTTTACAGTAAGTTTGCCTGCTAATATTTCCTCATCTGAAATTTCTCTGAAATCAATTTTTTCATCAATAAGTAATTGATAGCAAAAAAATACTTCATTTGAATCAGAAACCACTTCTAAATCTTTATACGGGGTCGAGATAATATCTTCCGTTAAGATCCTTGGAATATACATTGCCCCGTCGTCGGAATCCTGCTCATATCCAGGTACATCCTTGTCGCTATTGCATGAGAAAAAACTCAATGCAAACGCGGAAATCACTAAAAATAAATGTTTTGTCTTCATAATAAATGTTTTTTTTTATAATTCTTTTAAATACGAGCCGCAAATGTACGAATGTTTTTCGAATAGAAACATATTTTGACATTTTTTTTTAGTGACATGGCGTTCAAAGGGGGAGTTAAAAGAGAACATCCCCCTGCCCCCATTTCTTCACTTCATAAAGAGACAGATTAGTCGATTGTAAACATCAAGGAACGTTCAAAGGGGGAGATTTTTTACGCAGAACAATGCGCCGCGCGAGGTGAAGAAAAGCGTATTCCTGTCTGTGCCTCCAAAGCACAGGCTGGTTGGACGCTCCGGTGTATGAATGACCCCTTTCGGCGCGCCGTTCTTGTCGAAGACGAATATCCGGCCGACGCCAATATACACATTGCCGTTCTTATCAACAGTCGAACCGAACTCGCCCATATCAACAAATTTTTGCAGGTTGGAGGTCTTACCAAAATTATCTACATCCATCTTAACGGTACGTCCGTCCCATTCATCGACAGCATAAAAAGGTTTGCCCGGAAAGGCTTCTAACACCGATGTCGAACGTCCCAGATCATAGTATTCCGGAATGATTGTAACCCCGTCGGGCGCAACAAAACAGTCGGCAGGCGGTGTGACTGAAAGACGGTCGAAGTCTTTCAAATCCCTCCATCGGTGTGCCGGATAAATGGCTTTTTGTACATTGGGTATCGAACCCATCGGACGTTTGGGTAATTTTTGGATGGTCTCTTCCGGGTTATTAGGGTCAATGGCATACACCCATACCGCCCAGCCGGAGTTACCCCATAAGCTAAAGGTAGTGCCGGCAGCGTCGGGCAATGCCGGAACGGATTCCTGCACGCCATTGACCAAATAACCGGGTTGAGGATTGTATTTGAAGATAACCAATAAGTTATCTTTTGTGTCACAAGCCAAAGAAAGCGGCTCCCAAGGGAAGTCGGCTATCAGTTCGACCTGCCGTGAATCGACCGACCAGCGGTATATCCGGCGCAGTCGTTGCTCGGAAAAATAAACGTTCCCTTTCGAATCGCTGCATATCCCTTCGGTAAATTCAAACCCGCCGGCTAATCGCTCAGGGATATTTACCTCATTCCGTAAGGGCGGTCGGCGTGTCTCTTTACCAGTGATGTAAAGACGGGTGATGTCCCAGGGATAGACCTGCGCTTCGGTGTTTACATCATACAATGTGGTAGTATATTGATACCTGTTTTGAGTAAAATTACGGATATTGAGAAACTCAATGTCTCTGCAGTTCCAGGTACGAACAGCGTGCGGATAGGGTGTGTTTACCTTTATCACCCTGAACAGATACAAGTTAGCAAACAGTATATTGGAACAGTTTATCATTTCGACAGGCGAACAGAACTGTCCTTCGCGCGTCTCCTGCTCTTGCTGAAAAGCATAAATCTTCCAGTTGGAAACATTTTTAAATGTGGCTTCGTTGCGGACATGGTGTTCGAGCGACATAGCATAGATACGTCCGGCGGTTGATGTATTGTTTACATACAAACCGCTTGCCGTATAGGAGCTTGCCGTCCAGATGTCCTTAAAGATACCCCCGCCGCCATTTGTTATCCACAGGCTCCAGTACTGGTTATCCCATGCCATATCAACTCCTTGTACAGCTATCGGGTTAGTAGGCGAACTGATGCGCGAGGCACCGACTGCCATTCCGCCTCTGGAACCACCTGCACCCTGTCCAGCAAAACCGCCAAAGCCTAACCCCCCGCCTGCGCCCTGACCTCTGCCGGCGCCTTGACCTCTGGTCTGGGTTGTATCCGACATGAGTGCAAGGTTCTGAGTAGGCCTGTTCATAGTCCCATGTCCGCCAATAAACTTGACATCGTTCATATAAGAACCGGCGCCCGCCATCCATTTGCATCCTACCGCCCGGTAGTTATAAGCCCCGGTGTTGAGACCTATTCCGTTGACAATATTTGTACCGCCGCGCGGCGTTTCCAAGATAGGCTTGGGAGGGCCGAACCCGCTGAATGCCGGCGTACTCTCCTTCAAAATCAGTTGGGTCGCTATTGGACTGAGGCCTATCAGGTTCGTATTGGGTTTTAACACCAGTGTTTCCGAAATGATATACCATCCCTGCGGTACGTAGATATGCGTATGATTGGCAATAGCATTCCGAAAAGCCTGCGTATCATCCGTTTCGCCATCCCCAACAGCGCCTAAGTCTTTTACGCTTACCCAAGCGTTCATCGGAGGCAAATCGGGGAGGTCAGTCTGTAATCCAGAAGGAAAAGCAGTAACGGAAACCATATCGACGACCGTTCTTATTTCAGGTATCGCCTGCAAATCGTCCTGATGTAAACCATGCGTATAGTTTTTCACCTGATAGATTTTTTCTTTACTCGACGTAAATATGTTACTGCTACGATAATAAATAAGATTGGGGACGTTGCGACAAAAGACATTGCGCAAACTAATCTGATTTTGAGCATTTTGCTCATTCGTAAAACTAATGGCGGCTGTCTTGACGTTGTCGAACAGGCAGTCTTCCATATACAGTTTTTCCCAATAGCCGGAATCGACCTCTACTATCGTCGGAACGTTTTTTGCCTGCAAACGCACGACCGTAAGACCTACCTGCTGTGTTCGGATAGCCGCTTTTCGTTGCCCTTCAAAATAGGTATCAACCATCATCATTTGCCAACTGGGAGAGGTTT
>CAYUAK010000169.1:0-6979 GCA_964442765.1 uncultured Tannerella sp.
TTTTTCTTGAAAGCGGGCGCAAAGGTACATACTTCCAAATTACCCACCAAATATTTTTGCAACTATTTTTAAAATATTTTTCAACATTTTTTTAAAGGGTTGATAGATAGGAACATCCAAATGACCCCTTCAAAGGGGGAGTTGCTAAAAATCGACACTTATACGGAAATTCAATTGGCGACCGGTTAAATAATTGGGAACGGCATGTTGCTGATTGTATACATCGGTTATCCAATAATAGGAAATGGTATTGCGAATATCGAAAAGGTTAAAGATATCAACTCCCAGCCAAATATTCTTGAAGCTCCGGAAAAACGGTCGGTCCATAATTGCATCTTCTCCGCCGACAATCTGATAGGAAAAACCAAGGTCGACCCGCCGGTAGGGAGGGGTGCGACGCAAATAGGATTCCCATCCCTGATGGGGAACGGTGACAGGTAAACCGCCCGACAGGAGGCCTTTCAAGTTGACCATAGCACGTTTATTACCTGGAAAATAATCCTGAAAATACAGCGAGATATTGTACAGTTGGTCATTGGGCATCGGCACGATTTGATCTCTTATTTTCTTGCCTTCTACTGAATATAAAGAAGGTAATGTCTGCTGTGAACGCATGAACGAAACGCTTAGCCATGAATCGACGCATGGAACAAACTCACCGAAAAATTTCATGTCTATGCCCATCGCATAGCCTTTCCCACAATTCTCTCCGTAATAGCGAATCTTCACATTATCAACTGTATAGGGGTTTATTTCATCTAATTTTTTGTAATACAGCTCGGAAGTTAGTTTATAGTTACGACCGGCAGTACGGAACGAGTAGTCACCGCCAATAATAAAATGAGTTGAGCGTTGCGATTTGAGATGCTTGTTTAGCGTTATCGTTTTGTTCCCATACCGGTCGGATTCGATGTACCGCAATTCTTTGTAAAACGGAGGCTGGTAGTAAAAACCTGTGGCAAAACGGAATACTAACTTTTGCGTCACTATCGGAACAAATCCGACCGATAAGCGCGGACTGATGATTAACTCTTCATTGTAATCCCAAAAACTGCCCCGAACACCTCCAATGACCGTAAATATCCCCTGCTCTGTCCGAAACTTGAACACATCCTGTAAATATGCCGAATGCCGCCAGCTTGCTATCTTGTTGTCGGAGAATAAGTTAGATATGACATTGACCGTCGTTCCGGTTTGGGGCAAACTGTACCCCGACGAATCGCGGCTCTCCCATTCGCTTATCTTGTCGGTAAACTGTTCGTATTGCGAGTTGAGGCCAAACTTCAACGTGTTCATCGCGTTTAATTTGACATTGCCGTATACGCCGAAATGGGTTACATTGGAAATGAGCTTGTTACGCGCGTGTTCGTGATAACTTGCCCAATCGCGAGGCGAAATAACTTCTTCAGTGGTCGTTCCAGCTTCGGCTATATTTTGGTCATAAACGCCCGTGATATCATAGCTTTCCTCTTCGCGACTGCTAAAGGCTGATGCCTGAACGCCAAAATAAATATCGTCGGTATGCGCATATCTTAATGAGAAAGCGCCAAAAAGAGTTTGGAAACGGTCGCGTTCTTTACCGCTAAAATAGACCTTAAAAGTGCGTGGTAACTGGGTCGTTCCGTAATGTGTCTCACGACTGTGGGGCTTAAAATGATAGTTGTTCAACGAGATATTACCCAGGAAATCGGCTTCTACTTTGGGCGAAAATTGACAGGTAATATAAGTCTGCAGGTCGGTATAGTTGGGGTTATACTCTGCGTCTGTATCTAAAGTGCCTAATAATGAGCGATTAGTCTTATAGCGGATACCTGTTACCTGGGTCAGTTTACCAATAGCGCTGCCTGTATAAGCGCTGCCTCCCAGAAAGCCGGCGCTCACGGAGCCTTCCGACGTTTTTGGCTTTTTATAGGTGATGTCTAAAGCCGAGCTCATCTTATCGCCATACCTGACCTCGAAGCCGCCGGCCGAGAACTGTACTTTTTCCGTCATTTCGGGATTGATAAAACTGAGGCCTTCCTGCTGTCCGGAGCGTATCAATAGCGGACGGAACACTTCGAGGCCATTGACATAAATGATGTTCTCATCGTAACTGCCACCCCGCACCGAATATTGGGAACTCAACTCATTCGTCGAAGAAACGCCGGCGTATGTCACAACGATACTCTCAACACTGCCACCGGCAGGGTCGGGCGCTTGTCGCACGCGGCCGGGGTCTAAGGCTGTCATCATATCTATCTGGCTGCGTGAAGCGTTTACTGTCACTTCGCCGAAATCAAATGCCATATAAGCCATCTGGACATTTAACCGCATATCCTGCGTCAGTTGGTGAATGATACGCTCGACCCGACTGAATCCGAGACAAGAAAAAACGAGCGTTAGCGAATCACCTTCATAGAACGTAAAGGTATAATATCCAGTCGGATTGGTCATCGTACCTATCATAGTGCCTTTGACATGGACGGTTGCCAATTCAATCGGATTGCCTTCGGCATCACGTACATTGCCAAAAACCCTGAAACGTTTCCGTTCCTGGCCCGATATAGTACACGCGTACATTATATATATTATAGCAATGATCAAACGTATCCTCATGCTTAACATATTATTTCAATACATACAACGTGAAAATTGTGCAAAACGTATAACACCCTCAATTAAAAATTAAATTCAGCACAGAGACTTTGTGCTGAAAAAACTCTGTGCTGAAAAAACTGTATCTCAATAATTTTCCCTATCTTTACGGCCAAAAAAATGGAAAATTTCGATTCACTGATTGTAGCGCGGCGTAGTACCCGTAAGTTCACAAGCCAGCCATTAGAGGCTGACGATGTGCAAAAACTATTACAGGCAGCCTTGTTAGCGCCTACCTCAAAGAACTGCAAATCGTATGAGTTTGTGGCAGTTGAAGATAAAGACATGCTTACAAAACTGTCGGTTTGCAAGAACTCCGGCAGCGCCTTTCTCGAAGGAGCAGCATTAGCGGTTGTCGTCTTAGGCGACAAAACGGTGACGGATATTTGGGTAGAAGATGCTACCATTGCCGCCACTTACATGCAACTGCAAGCTGAAGATTTAAACATCGGCAGTTGCTGGTGTCACATCCGAAATCGTTTGCTGGGTGACAAATCTTCCGAGTTAATTGTACGTGAACTACTCGATATCCCGGAGCATTTCGGGGTATTATGTATCATCGGGTTCGGATACAAAAACCAGGAACATCAACTGCACGATTTAGCCAAACTGCGATGGGAGAAGATACACATCGGTCGCTTCACAACCGATAACAGACCCCTCCTTGCCTGAAACTCCCCCTTTGAAGGGGGCAGGGGGATGTTTTTTTATTAAACCCTTTATATTATATACAAATTAATTTATAAAACCCAACAAAGAATATGTTACTTGTTACTCCCAGGCTTATTAGAGAGCAGATTGTATTTATCGGCGCCGGTAGCGTAGCCACTCATTTTGCTCGAAAACTGAAAACTTTCGGTTTCAAAATCCGGCAAGTTTTCAGTCGCAGCCTCGAAAGCGCTCAGGCGTTAGCTGATCATCTGAATTGTCAGTATACAACGGATATAAAAGAAGTTGTTAGAGACGCAGATATATATTTTTTTTCACTTCCCGACCATGTACTTCCTGAAATATTGCAGGAAATACCTCCAAACAACGGGTTGTGGGTACACACATCGGGCAGCTTATCGGTAGATGTTTTTAGCAATTATTCGCAACGCTATGGGGTGATATATCCCTTGCAAACTTTTTCCAAACAGCACATTATAGACTTGTTAGATGTTCCGATGCTTGTCGAAGCCAATCATGTCCAATACACCATAAAGCTCCTCGAAATTGCCTCCTGGATGTCTCGCCGTGTAGAATTAATGTCTTCTGAAAAAAGAAAATACGTTCATCTTGCAGCGGTTTTTGCGTGCAATTTCAGTAACCATTTGTACCATATCGCCACACAAATACTTAAATCGCAGGATGTTGATTGGGAAATCTTACAGCCGTTAATATGTGAAACAGCGCTTAAACTGTGTGACATGCCCCCCGACAAGGCTCAAACCGGCCCTGCTGTCCGTGGTGACACTGCTACCATCGAACAACATCTGTCTTTGTTAGCGGATGAAAACATGCGCAAACTATACGCCATGATGACTGAAAACATTCAAAATCAGCATAAAAAAGAATAGCAATGATTAATTATGACCTGAAAAAAATTAAAGCCTTCGTCTTCGATGTCGATGGGGTCTTATCATCAACCAACGTTTTTATCATAGCCGACGGCGAACTGATGCGCTCAGCCAATGTGAAAGACGGCTATGCGATTCAGTTAGCCCTGAAAAAAGGCTTTGAAGTAGCTATCATAACCGGCGGCTTTTCGACCGAAGTCATGACGCGGTATAGAAAGTTAGGAGTCAAACATTTGTATTCTTGTAGCAACAATAAAGTAGATGACTACAAAGATTTTCTAAAAAAGACGCAGTTGAATGACCAACAAGTCATGTATTGTGGCGATGATATGCCCGATTATCAGGCGATGAAAATGGCTGGTCTTCCGGTAGCCCCGGCCGATGCAGCCCCGGAAATAAAAAAAATAGCTAAATACATCTCACCGGTAAACGGTGGCGAGGGAGTAGCGCGCGACATCATCGAACAGACCCTGAAGGTACAGTACCTCTGGATGGACGACGACGCCTTTCAATGGTGACAGTTGCCGCTATTTGGCTTCTTTTGAAAAAGAGGAAAGAGTAAAAAATGCTGGTTTTTTGACCAATTTTGGCGAATAATCACGCATAAGTAGTACATTTGCAACGCTAAACAATAGAATATGGCAATACATATCAACCTTGAGAAGTTAATATCCGGCAAAATCGTCGAAAGCGAGCGGGTAGAATACAAAAAGGGTTGGAATCCGGCAGTCATTTACCGGACAATCTGCGCTTTCGCCAATGATTTCGAAAATATCGGCGGTGGCTACATCATTATCGGTGCGGAAGAAGAAAAAGGGAGGGCAAAACGACCCGTTTCCGGTATTGCCATTGAGGAATTGGATGCTATTCAAAAGGAAATGATAGGGCTTAACAATTTGATACGTCCTTGCTATGCCCCTAAAATCAGCATTGAAACCATTGATAATGAATCCGTCATTGTATTATGGGTTCCGGGCGGGGACAAACGACCCTATGAAGTTCCTGAAGACATAAAAGCAAAGAACAAACGCTTTCATTACTATATACGACGATATGCGAGTACAGTTCAGGCAAATAAAGATGAGCGAGACGAATTGATTACCCTCACAAGACAGACGCCTTTTGATGACAGGATAAATACGCAGGCAAGTATTGAAGACATATCTCCTTTGTTGGTAAGAGAATATTTGCAAAATATTGATAGCGCTTTGGTTGAACAAATAGAGACCGCACCGTTCAGGGATATTTACCGCGCAATGGATTTGGTAAGCGGACCGGATGAATTGCTTTACCCCAAAAACATTGCGTTAATGATGTTCAACCGTCGTCCGGAAAAATTTTTCCCTTATTCACGAATCGAGATTGTCGAGTTTCCAAACGGTATGGGCGACCCGACATTTTTTGAAAAACCGGCAATTACCGGGCCTGTTTACTCCCAAATTCAACAAGCCTTATTACAATTACAGAGCGTAGTATTAAAGGAACGGATTTATAAAAACATAGACCGCCCCGAATCCGACAGGGTTTGGAATTATCCCTACCGCGCATTGGAAGAAAGTATCGTAAATGCGTTGTATCATCGGTCATGGGAGATAAGAGAGCCGGTTGTAATACGGATTTTGCCGGATTATATTGAAATAATCAATCAGGGAGGCCCCGACCGCAGTGTCAAAATAGATGAGATTCTAAAAGGTGTTATCCGCAACAACCGGTATCGAAACCGTAGAATCGGTGATTTCCTGAAAGAATTGGATATGACTGAAGGTCGGGGAACAGGTATCCCCATTATTTGCAAGGAAATGAAAAAAAACGGTTCGCCCGAACCCCGTTTTGAAACGGATGAAAATTACAGTTACTTCATCACAACACTCCCGATTCATCCGGCATTTCTTTTGGATGAAGGTATAAATGAAGGTGTAAATGAGGGTGTAAATGGCGGTGTAAAACAGACTAAAAGTCAAGATGATAGAATATCTGAACTGTTATATGGCGGTGTAAATGGCGGGGTAAATGGCGGTGTAAAAGAAATCGTCAGTATTTTAATAATTGCCTCCGGATTAAATGCTGTTGAAATTGCAAATCGTATCAATAAAAGTCTTCGTACAACAGAGCGTATCCTCAACTCATTGAGAAAGAAAGAAATTATTGAATTTAGAGGCGCTCCAAAAACCGGCGGTTACTACTTAACCGAAAAAGCCCAAAACAAATTGAAATAATATTCATGCCCCGCTGTAAACTAACAACAATCAATCTGCAAGAGTTGGAATGTTATCCCGCTCTGACAGAGGAACTCCGGGATAACCCCGCCTTTTCCGACAAAGACCATACCATTCTGAAAAAAACCGTCTTGGATAGAAAGGTTTTGTCAAGAAGTCGAAACAGTTAAAACGAAAGAAAAATGAGTTGCTTTTGTTTTTATTACATATTATTCACTAATTTTGCACGCAAATTTTATTGGGGACATAGCCTGACTGTATATGGAATTAAATAAAATCAGGGGAAAAAATAACACATAATGAGGGAACTAAGCGATGGCAATTAAAAAGTCGGAATTATACAGCACCCTCTGGAAAAGCTGCGACGAGCTGCGCGGCGGGATGGATGCGAGCCAGTACAAAGACTATGTATTGGTGATGCTGTTCCTTAAATATATCAGTGACAAGTCGAAAAACGACAGCTATTTTTCGGTCGAAATCCCTGCCGGCTGTACTTTTGAAGATATGATTGCCTTGAAAGGAAAGGATGAGATTGGCGAAAAGGTGAATAAGATTTTGGAAAAATTGGCG
>CAYUAK010000170.1:0-3078 GCA_964442765.1 uncultured Tannerella sp.
AAAGCCGAATTGGGACACTTCAAAAAAGCAGCAACAACGCCCAAGAGACACTTGGTTGAGTTCAAAGGGTTTGAAACGAATTTTAAATTGGGAGACGAAATTACGGTTGACTTTTTTGCCGACGTGAATTTTGTCGATGTAATCGGTACTTCCAAAGGAAAAGGGTTTCAAGGCGTAGTAAAACGCCATGGATTTGGCGGAGTTCAACAACAAACACACGGTCAGCATAACCGTATGAGGGCTCCGGGTTCTATCGGCGCTTCTTCTTATCCCTCTAAAATTATCAAGGGGATGAGAATGGCCGGACGTACAGGCGGAGATTCCGTAACGGTGCAAAACCTGCAAGTGTTAAAAATTATTCCCGAAAGCAATCTTTTAGTCATAAAAGGTTCGTTGCCGGGAGCTAAAGGTTCAATCGTAATTGTCAATAAGTAATGGAACTGAGTGTATATAACATAAAAGGAGAAGAGACCGGAAGAACGGTTACGTTGAGTGACGATGTGTTTGGTGTGAAGCCCAATGACCATGCTATTTATATGGATGTGAAGCAATATTTGGCCAACAACCGTCAAGGAACCCACAAGGCAAAAGAGAGAAACGAATTGTCGGGAAGTACCAAGAAGTTAGGCCGTCAAAAAGGTGGCGGTGGCGCTCGCAGGGGTGATATTAAGTCGCCGGTATTGGTTGGCGGAGGCCGTGTTTTTGGACCCGTGCCTCGCGATTACAGTTTTAAGCTGAATAAAAAGTTGAAACAGTTGGCTCGCAAGTCTGCATTCTCGTATAAAGCTAAGGATGACCAGATTATCGTAGTTGAGGACTTCACATTTGAGGCTCCGAAAACGAAAGATTACATTGAACTGACAAATAATTTAAAAATTTCTGATAAGAAATCATTAATAGTTTTGGCGGAACCAAATAAAAACGTATATTTGTCGGCTCGAAATTTGGAGAACAGTAAAGTGCTAATTGTTTCTGAAATAAACACTTACAAAATTTTAGACGCAAAAGTAATCGTTCTCACAGAAGGAGCGTTAGAAAATATAGAAAAAAATTTGAAAGCATAAGGAGATTAAAAGTATGGGAATCATCATAAAACCAATTGTAACGGAGAAGATGACAGGTATGGGCGAAAAATATTCTCGCTACGGTTTCCGCGTTTCTCCAAAAGCGAACAAATTGGAGATAAAAGACGCCGTAGAAAGTACGTACAACGTGTCGGTTGAATCCGTAAATACCATGCAAGTGGACGGAAAAAATAAACGCCGTTTTACAAAAGCGGGTGTTATCACGGGGAAGAGCGCTTCGTATAAAAAAGCGATTGTTACCCTGAAAAAAGGTGAAACAATAGATCATTATAGCAATATTTAATAAATAGAGATGGCTGTTCGTAAATTAAAACCCACAACACCGGGGCAGAGACACAAGGTTATCGGCGCATTTGAGACAATTACCGCAAGTACGCCGGAGAAATCTCTTGTTACAGGCTTCAACAAATCCGGCGGGCGCAATAATTCTGGCAAGATGACAATGCGTTACATCGGTGGTGGCCACAAGAGAAAATTTAGAGTAATTGATTTCAAGAGGGAAAAAGACGGTGTTCCGGCAACAGTAAAGACGATTGAGTACGACCCGAACCGTTCGGCGCGTATCGCATTGCTTTTCTACGCTGATGGCGAGAAACGTTACATCCTTGCGCCGAATGGCTTGCAGGTAGGTCAAAAATTGTTATCGGGCGAAAAGGCAGCTCCTGAAGTTGGAAACAGTTTGCCGTTGTCGAATATTCCGTTAGGAACGGTGATTCACAATATTGAATTGCGTCCGGGGCAAGGCGCCGCCATGGTTCGTTCGGCTGGGACATTCGCCCAGTTGGCTTCGAGGGAAGGGAAATATGCCATAGTCAAATTACCTTCCGGCGAGACAAGAATGGTACTTTGTACGTGCAAAGCCACCGTAGGAAGTGTTGGAAACTCCGACCATGCGTTGGAACGTTCCGGTAAGGCAGGGCGCTCGCGCTGGTTAGGCCGTCGTCCGCGTACCCGTGCGGTAGTGATGAATCCGGTTGACCACCCGATGGGAGGAGGCGAAGGCCGCCAGTCAGGAGGCCATCCGCGCTCTCGTAAAGGTTTGTTAGCCAAAGGATACAAGACAAGAACTCCGAAAAAGGCTTCCAGTAAGTATATAATAGAAAAAAGGAAAAAGTAATTTGATAAACAGATAATTTTATGAGTCGTTCATTAAAAAAAGGGCCATACATCCATGTGAAACTTGAAAAGAAAGTTCTCGCCATGAATGAAAGCGGCAAGAAGTCTGTCATTAAAACGTGGGCAAGGGCTTCGATGATATCGCCTGATTTTGTTGGTCATACAATCGCAGTTCACAACGGAAATAAATTTATCCCTGTGTACGTTACGGAGAATATGGTAGGTCACAAACTGGGAGAGTTTTCAGTAACGCGTACTTTCAGAGGTCACGCAGGTAATAAGAAGAAATGACCCGTGTATAACAAGTAATTAAAAAAGTTCTAATAATAAAATGGGTGCAAGAAAAAAAATATCGGCAGATGCAAGGAAAGAGACGCTAAAGTCGCTCTACTTCGCGAAGTTGAACGATGTTCCTACTTCGCCGCGCAAAATGCGGTTAGTGGCAGATATGATTCGTGGGATGGAAGCCTACAAAGCGCTTAGCGTTTTGAAATTCTCAAAGAAGGAGGCTTCCCTGCGGTTGGAAAAGTTGTTACGCTCGGCTATCGCCAATTGGGAACAAAAAACCGAACAAAAGGCAGACAACGGCGTATTGTATGTGAGTCAGATTTTCGTGGATTCGGCGGGAATGCTTAAAAGACTGCGCCCCGCTCCGCAAGGACGCGGCTACCGGATTCGCAAACGCTCCAACCATGTGACTATATTTGTGGACGCCATACCGGCTGCGAAAGTAGATAATGAAGTATTAACAGTAAACGAAGACCAAAATTAATTGCCAAGTATGGGACAGAAAGTTAATCCGATAAGTAACCGTTTAGGAATCATCAGAGGATGGGATTCCAACTGGTATGGTGGAAAAAATTACGGCGACACTATC